>NZ_DBFOSR010000030.1:0-38861 GCF_048427265.1 Paraeggerthella sp. | reverse complement strand
GCCTTCGGCCGCAAGCCGTAAAGCGATCACCGCCCCCGTTTCTTCGGGTTGCCGCTACTTGCCGGAAATGGATTCGGCGTTTTCCTTGAGCTTGGCCAACACGGCAACGAAGGTGTCGAGATCTTCCTGGTCAACGCCTTCGACCAGGCGCTTTGCTCGGTCGAACGTAATTGGTTCGGCTGCTTTCAGCAGCGCGCGCGCTTCGTCGGTGATACTGACCGCATGAGCGCGTCGGTCGTTTTTGTCGCGCGTGCGAACAACAAGACCCTTGCGTTCGAGCAGGTCGAGGTAGCGCGTGATAGTTGCCTGTTCTTTGCGGGTTCGCTCGGCGAGTGCCTTCTGGGAAAGCTCGCCAGCTCGGTCGAGCTGGTTGAGCAGGTTGAACTGTCCGGGCGTGATGCCAAGTGGAGCGAGCGCCGTTTCCAGGGACTTATAGATGGAGCGTTGGGCGTCGTACACTTTGAAGCCGATGAGTTGATTGTGCTCGTTTGCCATGGGTGTCCTTCTTGTGAGCGTATGGCGGCAGGAGAGACTGTGTGCATTGTTATACAGGGTATACATAACCACAAGAGATGATCCTTCGTCAAGAATCATCTCTCGTGGGGTTGAATTTGTACGCACGTGGGCGGGCGCGTGCTGCCTGGTCGGCCCTCTATACGCTGGCTATTTTATCCTCAAAATAGGAGAATTTAACTTGTTGAACTAATAATTACAGTAAATATAATTAGGTATGCAAGTAAATAGCGGGGATCGAGGGTTCGGACTTCGGAAGAAGGCGCCCATGCACTGCTTGCTGCGTACCTTGCGCAGGGCGTTCAGAGAAGTCCTTCGGCTCCTGCTAGAAAAGGGAGAAGCGGGAAAAGGAGGAGGAATGGCACTGAAAATGAGCCGCCGCGGCTTCGTGAAAGCTTCGGCAGTTGCGACTGCGTCCACGCTTTTGCTTGGGTCGCAAAGCGGCACCGCCCTCGCGGACAGCGCGCAAGGCGCGTCGGACGCGGCGCGATCCGACGACGTGAAGAAGATCCCCAGCGCCTGCCGGCAGTGTTACGGCCGTTGCGCGCTGTTCGGGCACGTCAAGGATGGCCGCGTGGTGAAGATCGAGGGAAACCCGGACCTGTTCAGCGAGGGAACGCTGTGCTCGCGCGCCTTCGCGATTCCGCAGGAGCTGTACAATCCGCTGCGCGTGCGCTATCCGCAGAAGCGCGTCGGCGAGAAGGGTTCCGGTCAATGGAAGCGCATCACCTGGGAAGAGGCGTACCAGGAAGTGGCCGACCGGTTCACCAAGATCGGCGAAGAATACGGGTGGCACACCATTGCTCACCAGTACGGCACCGGCCGCGACATGCTGCAGTTCCAGGCCATCAACAAACTGTGGCTTGAGCTGGGAAGCACGGCTACGTTCGGCGTGGGCAACCTGTGCTGGGTGGGATCGTACTTCACCAGTCAGCGTTTGTACGGCGACGAGACGCAGTACACCGGATGGGACGGCAACAACACCAACTGCATCCTTATATGGTGCCGCCAAGAGCGCAGCCGCGGTTACTACGACTGGCTGACCGTCAAACGTGCTCAGGAGCGCGGCGCGAAGGTCATCTGCGTGGATCCGCGTTATACCTGCACGGCCAGCAAGGCCGACCTGTGGCTGCCCATCCGTCCCGGCTCCGATATGGCGCTGGTGCTGGCCTTCATCAACGAGATCATTCACTCGGACAAGTGCGCCACCGATTTCGCACGCGCGTACACCAACGCACCGTTCTTCATCGACGAAGCGGGCACGGGCTACCAGTTGCGTCAGTCCATGATTCAGGAAGGCGGCTCCGACGAGCTGTATCCTGCTTGGGACGAGGCGCATGACCAGCTGATCTTCTGGAGCGGCGACTGGCAGAACAAGCAGAACCTGGGCGGCCCGAAGGCGTTCCAGTGGCTGGACGCCGAAGGCAACATCGTGCCCGACGCGAAGCCGGCCCTTTCCGGCAGCCGCGAGATCAACGGCAAGACCTACCGCACCAGCTGGGACATTCTGGTCGAGCATGTCACGCCGTGGACCGTCGAGCGCGCCGCCGAGTTCTGCGAACTGCCCGAGGACAAGATTCGGGAAGCCATCAAGATCTACATCGACGCCAGCCCTGCGGCATGCTTCTGCCGCGGTCAGAAGGTGGAGTTCTCCATCAACACGTCCGGCATCTCGCAGGCGTTCACCATCATGATGGCGCTGGCCGGCAACTTCGACACGAAGGGCGGCCAGAACATCGGCCGCGAACCTGCCACCGGTTACGACTCGTTCATGTTCGACGTGGTTCCCAACAGGGAAGGTCGCATGGGCAAGCGTCGCATGGAAACGGCCAGGAACATCAAGAAGCTGTCCGTGTGCCAGAACACCGGCTATCAGCAGATTCTTGTGGCCGACGACGCTACGGGCGAGCTGAAGGAAACCACGCAGAACTCCGGAGGCCAGGTTATTTACGGTCAGCAGGGCGGTTTCGGCGCGGCTACCACGAAGGCCATGGCCAAGGGCGACCCGTTCCAGATCCATGGGTACTGGCAGCAGACGTCCGAGCCTATCCTGTCCATCGAAAGCGGCCACGAGATTGTCGAGGGCTTCAAGAACCTGGACTTCTTCGTGAACGTGGACATCTACATGACGCCTTCGGGCGAGCTTGCCGACATCATCTTGCCGGCCGCTCATCCCAACGAGGTCGATCGCGTGGAGTGGGCGCACTCCGGCCACGGGTATCCCACCAGCCACACGTACCTCATCCGCCAGCCGTTCCATAAGCCGCTCGGCGAATGCAAGGACGACATGGACATTTGCTTCGAGTTCGCCAAGTACATGGACGTGGACATGTACTGGAAGGACAAGTACGAGTTCTTCGATTACATGGTGAAGGGCCCTGAGACGCTGCCTCCGAAACTGAGTTGCGCCAGCTTCGAGGAGTTCCGCGAGCGCATCAGCGTGACCGGCGTCCAGATGACCGACGTGAAGGGCGCGCCGAAGTACGAAACGGGCTTCATGCGCAAGACGAGCGACTTCCGTCCCGGCTTCAACACTATGTTCCGCGGCAACAAGATGGGGTCGGTGTATCGCTTCCCCGGCACGAAGACGCCGGACGGCAAGGTCATCCCGCCGCATCCGCAATCGGACAACGGCAAGATGGAACTGTGGTCGGAGGACCTGCTGCTGTACGGCAACGGCCCGCTGCCGCTGTACATCGAGCCGCCCATCACGCCGCTGGCTCGACCCGACTTGCTGGACGAGTACCCCTACACCCTGATCACCGGCGGGCGCAGCCACGCGTTCTTCCATACCGAGTATCGCAACAGCCCGTGGCTGCGCGAGGTCCACATGTTCCCGACGATGGACATCAACCCCGTCACGGCTGCCGAGCACGGCATCGAGCAGGACGATTGGGTGTACATCGAAACCTACGTGGACAAGATCAAGCAGCGCGCGAACCTGACCGAGGCCATCAAGCCCGGCACCATCCACGTCGAGCATGACTGGTGGTTCCCCGAGCGCGAAGCCACCGACGACCTGCACGGCGCGTACGACTGCAACTGCAACGTGCTGTTCGAGAACAACGGCCCTTACGATCCAGCCGTGGGCACGGACAACTACGGCGGCCTGTGCAAGGTGTACAAGGCCGAAGACGGCGCTCCTGCGAACATCTGCATGAACGAAGAGGACCTGAAGATATTCCTGCCGCTTTCCGCCGAAACGCTGGCCTCGGACGACCAGGCGAACGGCGTGGCGCAGGTGACGGTGAAGGGAGGTGCGAAGTAGCATGACCCGCAACATTATTTCCATCGATCTGGACAGCTGCATTGGATGCCATTCGTGTGCGGTTGTCTGCAAGCAGGAAAACGGCGTGGGCCTGGGCACGTACTACAACAAGGTGCTGACGGTGGGTCCGTCCGGAACGTACCCTGACCTGGAGATGTACTACCTGCCCGTATCTTGCCAGCATTGCGACAATCCCGAATGCGTCAGCGTGTGCCCCACCGGCGCAAGCTACAAGCGCGAAGACGGCGTGGTGCTGGTGGACCACAGCAAGTGCATCGGCTGCCAGTATTGCGTCATGGCGTGCCCGTACGGCGTGCGCGCATACGACGAAGGGCGCGACAAGGGCGTTATCGAGAAGTGCACCATGTGCGCGCACCTGATCGACAAGGGCGAGCAGCCCGCATGCGTCAAGCATTGTCCCGGCCAGGCTCGTTTGTTCGGCGATTTGGACGATCCCGAGTCCGCGCCGTCCAAGATGCGCGCGTCGAAGAAGACCTACAAGCTGACCGACGTAGGGAACCATCCGGGCGTGGACTACGGCTTGGACAAGTTCTCTTGGAAGGGCGGTGAGTAAGCATGGAGATCCAGTGGCCCCTTTTGATCTTCAGCGTATGCCTGGGCGTTACTTCGGGAGCGTTCGTGTTCCTGGGCGTGGGCGAGCTCAAGGGCAAGTTCAAGGACGTGCGCTTCCTGGGAGCTTTGATCGCGTTCGTCTGCCTTGCGGTCGGCGGCTGCGTGTCGGTGCTGCACATGGGACATCCCGAGCGTGCGACGCATTTGCTGGGCAACCTGGGATCGGGCTTGTCCAAGGAGCTGTTCATCGTCGCCATCATGGGCATCGTTTCCTTTGCCTACCTGATTCTGGCGAAGAAGGACTATCCAGGCGCGAGCAAGGCGCTTGGCGTGGTCGGCGGCGTGTTGGGGTTGGCGCTTCCGGTGGTTGCCGGCATGTCGTACTTGATCGCGGCGCGTCCTGCATGGGACAGCATCACGTTGCCTCTCATGTACCTGGGTGCGGGTTTGGGCATGGGCATGCTGCTCATGTGCGGGCTGGTGCTGCTGCGCGGCAATGCCGCTGAAGAAGGCGGATTCGCGTTGCGCTTGGCGCTGGCGGGCGTGGCCGTCATGGTCATCACGTCGCTGGCGTACGTGATCTGGATTGCCATGGCGCCCTACCAGGCTCCGTCGCGTTCGATCGAGCGCCTGATCTCGGGCGATCTGGCGTTGCTGTTCTGGGGCGCGGTCGTGGTGATCGGCTTGGTGGTTCCGGCGGTTTTGACGGGCTTGGCCTGCATGAAGGCCACGAAGGGCGACAAGGGGTCGGGCGCAACCGATCCGAAGAAGCTGGCCTGGTGGCTGTTCGCGGCGTTCGCTTGCTCGGGCGTGGGAGCTGTGGCGCTGCGCGTCATCATGTACGACTTGGGTACTAGCGTGGAGTCATTCATTTACTGATGAAGCCGACAAGGCGGCCGGAACGACCTGTTCAGGGTCGTTCCGGCGCCCCGCCTTGGATCGTCGATCGTCCCTCGTGCCGGATCGAGGCCCCCTCCCCCATGCCGCGTTCCGGTACGAAGGACGACCAACGAACGGATGTCGAACCTCCCGGCGTCATGTCGGGCTGCCTTAGAAGGAGAAGCATCATGAGCGAGAATTTGACCAGCGAGCTCACCGAGAACTTGATCGAGTTTTGCGAGAGCCGCAAAAGCGTGTACGCATTGCTGTCACGCTGCTACGAGAAGGAGCTGGATGCTGCATTCGCGAGCGATTTTGCCGCAGCTCCGGCGTTGATCTCGGATGACAAAGCGCTCGCGGAAGGATTCGCTCTTTTGCAGTCCGATCTTTCGAACTGCGGCGAGGATGACCTCGAGCGGTTTGCCGTGTCGTTCAACCGGGTGTTTTTCGGCATGGGCCCGCGTACTGCCCAGAAAGCATTCCCGTACGAATCCGTGTACACCAGCTCGTCGGGCCTTATGATGCAGGACGCATACGCCCAGGTGAGAACTTTGTATCACGCCATGCGCTTTGCGAAAAACCCCGACTTCCCGGAGCCCGAGGACCATCTGGCCGTGGAGTTGGCGTTCATGGCGCGCTTGTGCGACGTGGCGGTGGATGCTTTGCGAGAGGGTGACGCCGCAGCCGCCGAAACCGCCCTGTCCGCTCAGCTGTCGTTCTTGCGCGACCACCTGTTGAACTGGATAAACCGGTTCGTCATCGATGCGAAGAAGGCCGACGACGGCGGGTTCTACGGGGATTTGGCTGCGTTTACGCAGGCGTATTTGGAGGCCGACGTTGATGCGGTGGCGGAGGTTGTCGAGTAGAGCGTGCGGAGGCGAGAGTGATGACGGAGCAAATTACCCGACGAGGATTCTTGGCGGCCGGCGTTGTGGGCGCGGGTCTTGTGGGGCTGGGGGGATACGGTGCCTTGACGCGGCAGGCCGACGAGGCGTTCGTGCGCCCGCCCGGCGCGCAGTCGTCTTCGGGCCTGGTGGCTGCGTGCGATCGCTGCCAGCGATGCCTGCAGGCATGTCCGTATGAGATTGTGACCCCGGTCCCGCTGTCCCAAAGCTTGGTGGCCTACGGCACGCCGATGCTTGCATTCGAGAACGGATGCTGCGATTTCTGCATGAAGTGCACGGAAGCGTGCCCGACGGGCGCGCTTTCCTTCGGCGGCCCGCGCGAGCGGGATCTGGGCGTTGCCGTGGTGGTGAAGGACGCGTGCGTGGCGTGGGACTGGGCCGGATGCACGGTGTGCGTTGACGAATGCCCGGTCGAAGGCGCGATCGAGCTGGACGGCAACGACCGTCCGCTTGTGCACGCCGACTATTGCGACGGCTGCGGCAAGTGCGAGAAGGTGTGTCCGTCGGCTTCGCTGCGAGCGTACAACGCGGGCGTTGCGGACAAGGGCATCGTAGTGGTTTCGCGCGCCAGCGAAGCGGCTCAGATGACGGGCGCGGTGGATACGGCCACGCTGGAAGCGAGTAAAACCGTTGCCGTGGCGCGTGGCACGGAACTTGCCGCGCACACGAAGGGCGTCCATCCCGACGGCCCGGATAAAACACGCGAGGCGGGAGGGCTTCGATGAAGACGCGCGCGAAGATGGTTCGTATTGCGGTGGCTTCGGGCGTGCTGGTGCTTGTCGTTGCGCTTGCTCATGTGGGGGGCGTTGCGGCTGCGGGCACGCTTTGCGCGCTTTGCCCGGTTGGCTTTGCGCAGATCGCCGCGGCGTCGGGCTCGATTCCCTGGGGGCTTGTGCCCGGCGTGCTGGCCGTGTTGGCAATCGTGTTCCTGATCGGCCGGGCGTTTTGCTCGTGGCTGTGCCCTTCGCAGCTTTTGAAAAACGTGTTCGGCGGCCGTTCGCCTCGCGGCATTCTAGGTCGCAGCGGGAAGGCGGCGAACGATCGCGCGCTCGAATCGTGCGCGCCGAACGACGATGCCGCGGCTCCTGCGCATGGGGGCTGCGCGTCGTGTGCGGAGGCTTCGGGACTCGGCCTTAAAACGCAGGGCATCGTGCTGGCCGTGCTGTTGGTCGTGTCGTTTGCCGTCGGGTTCCCGGTGTTTTGCCTCCTGTGCCCGATCGGGCTTGTGTTCGGTACGCTGTGGGCGTTCAATCGCGTGTTCGTGCTGTTGCAGCCGGGCTGGGAGCTGATCGTGTTTCCGCTTATGCTGGTGGCCGAGCTGTTCTTGTTCAAGCGCTGGTGCTCGTCCGTGTGTCCGCTGGGATTTTTCTTCGGGCTTGTGGGCAAGCTGCGTGCGAAGCTGGGGTTCGGGGTGCGCCCGGTTGCCGACTGCGCAACCTGCCTATCGCGCGAGGGCTGCCGCACGTGCTCGACGGTGTGCCCCGAGGACATCGACGTCTCGGATTCCGGCAAGACCACGCTCGAGCACTGCACGTTCTGCCTTGATTGCGTGGAAAACTGCCCCACGAAGTCCATCAAGCTAGCCGTGAAGGAACCTGCGGCCGACGCCGATCGATCTTCTCATTAGGTGTGATGCGACTAGTTTTCCGTGCCGCCCGATGCTCGCGCTTTCCGGTATCATGGCTGCATCAAGTGCGATGAAGCTTGCCGCGCGGTAGCCGTGCGGGCAACAAGGAAAGCGAAGGGAAGTCGATGAAGTTCACGATTGTGGCGGTGGGCAAGCTCAAGGAGCGGTTCTGGGCGGACGCCTGCGCCGAGTACCTGAAGCGTTTGCAGCCGTACGCGAAGACAACCGTGAAGGAGATTCCCGATGTTGATCCTGCGCGCGCCGGCGGCGTGGACGCCGCGCGCGAGCGGGAGGGCGCGGCCATCGTGGCGGCGATTCCTCCCAGCTCCCATGTTCTGCTGCTTGCCATCGAGGGCAAGCAGCATTCAAGCGTGTCGCTGTCGAAGCGCATCGATGCGCTGGCGCTGGGGGGCACGAGCGACCTTTCCTTCGTCATCGGCGGATCCGACGGCGTGAGCGCTGCGGTGCGCGAACGCGCGAACGAAACGCTCTCGTTCGGCCCCATCACCTTGCCGCACAACTTGGCGCGCGTGGTGTTGCTCGAGCAGCTGTACCGCGCTCAAAAGATCTCGCGCGGCGAGCCTTATCACAAGTAGCGCGCGCTGCCGGATCGGTCGGATCGCCTCTGCCGTCGCGCGGCCGCCGCTGCGCCGCCTGCGAGCATGGCGAGCGCGCCCGCGGCAAGCGTTGCCGTTGTTGCCGAATCACCGGTTGGCACCAGGGCTTTCGGATCTTCGGGTTTCGCTGCGTGGTCCTTGGTCGGATCGGTCGGCGCAACCGGCGGGGTGAGCGGATCGTCCGGCTTCTGAGGCTCCACGTCAAGGGGCGTCGTGATGTTGTAGAACAGGAAATCGCCCGGCCATGTGTTTTCGCGGCCGCCTTCGTTTGCGCCGGCGGGCGAGCCTTTAGGCCCGAACAGCGCCATCAGGTCATGGCCTATGTCCAGCCACCTTCCGTCTGCCAGCCAAGCGCCCGTGCACACGGGCGCCGTGGACAAGGAAGCCGTTCGATTCATGGTGGCATCAAGGAATTGAACGGTGCCCCTTATGGCTCCTTGAGCTGGCAAGGGGCCGCGCGCAAGAAGCGCGATGCCGCCGTTCTTCCCAACGCGCATGTGGCTGAAGGCGTCTCCTGTTGCGGCGTCCATGCTGATGTCGGCGCGGGCGATTTCGACGCCCTTGTCGTCGAAGCGGACGAGCAAGCCGTCCTCTCCCTCTGCTTGAGGGTCGTACGGGACCGAAAGCAGCACGTAATAGTCGCCGTTAGCGCGTTGCACGTCAAGGAGCGACCGCCCGACTGCAAGGGGGAGCGTGGCGCTCATGACGTCGGAGGTGCACGCGTTTCCTCCATCGCTTGCGTTTTCGGGGCTGTACGTGCTGTCGGCAAGCTTTCGAGCCAAGTCGGTTCCGGCTACGATGCCCACTTCTTTCAATGCGCCGGTTTCGTTGTCGATGGTTCCGCAGGCGATTGCGTCGCTTCCCGCGAGGGCGGTCACGTCGAACGATGTCCAGCCGTAGCGTGCATCGGTCGTTTTGTCCGCTTGGAGCGTCAGCTTGGTCAAAAGGTTGCCGGCTCGCCATCCTTGCGGAGTGTGCCCCGGGTACGCGGACAACATGATGACGCTTTCATCTGCGCTTATGATCCTTGGATGGCTTTCGCTGCCAAGGGAACACGTTGCTTCCACCACGCCGCGCTCAAGATCTATCCAGTAACCCTCGCATGATTTCGTTTCGTCGTTCGGCGTGGCCAGGAATGCGCGCTGGTTCGACAGCGGCACCGCGGTTAGGGTCTTCACCACTTCCCCGGCGGGCATGTCGGCCCCTTCGACCACGACGGTTTGAAGGTGCCCGGGGCTTTGCGGATCAATCGTGTGCAACTTGAGCTTTCCGTCTGCCACCTGGAAGAACTTCTGAGATCCGTCAGAGGCTGAAAACAGGTTGCTGGCAGCGGTTTGGCTGTCGTGGTATTCCGTTTCGAAATACTGGCCCGACTGCGAGATCGTTGCCATGTGGGCATCGACTTCAAGGGGGATGCGCACTTCGGGGGACAGGACGTCCTCATCGTTTTCCCGTGCGATCACGAACGTGCCCGCGGGAAAAACTATCTCGCATGTCGAGGTCGGCTTCAGATCGGCGGGGTTTACGAAGAACGGCACGGTTATCTTGGTTCCGTCTATTTTGATGTCGTAAAGGGGCGCATGCTCCCCGTCTACGATGAGGGTGGGCTGGGGTGTTGGTCCTAAGGGAAAGCTTGGCGCGCTCGACGCCTCGAACACCAGGTTGTTCGCGTTCGACACCGTGCTGAACGCAGGGGTCAGCGTGAAATCGCTCGGCGCTGCGGGCTTGTCTTCGGAAGAGTACGAAACGGAGAATTTTCCTGCGCCTCCCCCTGTTTCGGTTGCGGTTATGGTCAATCCAGTAAAGCCCAGGTTGACGTTCTCGAAGAAGTTGGTTGACGGAAAGCTGCGCGGGGAGACCGTGTCCCCTTCGTATAGCATGCAGCCGTAGCCCGTTCCGTTTACGGCTGAAGAGACAAGCCCGCCGCCGCCGTTGGTGTGGATCTCGTTCATGTCGGGATCGACCAGTTCTATCAGCTGGTTGTACACGGTTCCGTGGCTGTTCGTGTGCGCGTAGTTCTCTCCGTTTGCGGTCAGCTCCCCTTGCACGCGGAACAGGCGGAAGCCCGAGGGCAGCGGCGCCTTTCCCTCGGAAGAGCTGCCGTAGTAGACGCTTTGGTTCCCGGCGAATTGGTCGTATTCAAGCACGTAATACGACGAGAACATGCCTTCGTCCTGGTTCGAGACGACGGCTATCCGGCCGGCTTTCGTCGGATCGTTCGAGGTGAGAGGCTCCAACGCCTGCTCGACGGTCGCGTTGCTGGGCGCTTGCTCCACAACGGTTTGCCCCTGCTTGACCGTGATGCCTTGCTCGTTGGCGATCACGCGCGTGACGTCTTCGTCGGCTATCCACCCGAGCAGCCATTTGGAGAAGCCGTTGTGGTCGCCTTGGTTGTCCATCATCATGTCGAAGGTGAGAAGCCCCGTTCGAGCATCGGTGCTTCCCTGCTGCGCCGCGTACTGGTAGTAGTCGGGCAGGCCCAGAACGTGCCCGGTTTCATGGATGAGCGTTTGCGCGGCGTGTGCGTCGTTCGACGGCTCGGCCAGCGTGACGGTGTTCCAAAGGCGCACGCGTCCGTTTTCGTACGTTTCGGTCGAGCCGAAGGCGGTGCTTTCGTTGCTCCACCATACCGATCCCCATCCGGTGTCTTTCCCGGCGAATCGCAGGTACACGGCGTCGATCTTCCCGTCCTCGTTGGCGTCGAAGCGCGTTAGGTCCACGCTGTCGTCGAGCGACTTGAGCGCTTCCTCGAACAGGGCCGTTATGTTGGTCGAGTAGTAATCCCGGGGGTGTTGCGCGCGGTACTCGAACGTCTCTCCCGTAAGGGAGAGCTTGCCGTACGACGCCCGGTAATAGTACGCGCTCAAGCTTTCGTAGGGAAACGATGCGGCTCCGGGATTGGCGGCGGCTCCTTCGGACGTAGGCCCGATAAGCGCCTGCAAGGCTTGAGCCGTGTCGCCTGCTTCGAAGGAGTAATCGGGAAACGTGACGTGCAGGGCCAGCACGTGGGCCTTCCCTTGCGTGGCCATGCCGCTTGCCCAAACGCTGGGAACCGATCGCTGGGCAATGCCGTCCTGGGCATTCTGGCGTGCAAGGGCCTGCTGCACAAGCGCGTCGTTCGGCTGGTCGTTTTCGAGGGCTTGTTCGAATGCCAAGCGGTTTTCGAACGAGCCGTCGGCAAGGTAGGCGGCCTTTTGCTCTGCGGTGGGCGTGCACGAGGATTCGCCCGTTTCGTGCGCGAACGCCCAGCCCGGCGCAAGGAAAAGCGCGCATGTTAGGGCGATGCCCGCGGCAAGCGCGACCGCAACGCCGTGCAGTCGGCGTTGTTCGGGCGTGCGCTCGAGCGGCAGGGCTGTTCCGTGGCGGGCGAAGCGGTCCATGCGGTCCTCTTTTCAAGAAAGAAATCGATAGCCCGTATAGTATCGGTTTGCTCGATCGGGCACCACCTTTGCCGAGCGCGAAGGTTGCATTTTCCTGCGGCAGGCTTCGCGCGCGCTTCCGCTATACTGGACGCGATCAATTCGAGGGAAGGATTCCCATGCGCTTTATATCGTGGAACGTGAACGGCTTGCGGGCCGTGCAGAAAAAGGGCTTCGAGGACATCGTGTCCGAACTTGATGCGGACATTGTGGCATTGCAGGAAACCAAGCTTCAGGAAGGTCAGGCCACGCTCGATCTGCCGCAGTACCGCGAGTATTGGAGCTATGCGGAAAAGAAGGGCTATTCCGGCACCGCCGTGTTTTCCAAGGAGGTTCCTTCTCGCGTGATTCACGGCATTGGCTCTCCGTATCTGGATACCGAAGGCCGTGTGACGGCGCTCGAGTTTCCCCAGTTCTGGTTCGTTGACGTGTACACGCCTAACGCTCAAAACGAGCTTGCGCGCATCGATCATCGTATGGAATGGGACGATGCGTTCCGGGATTTCTGCAAGGGGCTTGAAGAGGGCGTCTTGCCTGCCGGCGTGCCGGTTGAAAGCCCTGCTCCGGGAGAGGGGCACGTTACCATTTCCGAGCTGCCCTTGACGCAGCCGGGCGATAGCGCCGATCCGAAGCCCGTTGTCGTGTGCGGCGATTTGAACGTTGCGCACCAGGAGATAGACCTGAAGAATCCCGGCCCGAACCGCGGAAAAGCCGGATTCTCCGATGAGGAGCGCGGCAAGTTCGACGAGCTGCTTGCGGCGGGCTTCACCGACACGTTTCGGCATTTGCATCCCGACGTGACGGGCGCGTACTCGTGGTGGAGCTATCGCTTCAAGGCGCGCCAGACGAACGCGGGATGGCGTATCGACTACTTCTTGGTGAGCGATTCCCTTGCGCCGAAGATTACGAGCGCGTGCATATACGACGAGGTGTACGGCAGCGACCACTGCCCGGTCGGGTTGGAATTGGACCTTGCCTGATAACGCACGCCCTTCCTTGGCGGGGCGCGGTGCTTTGACGTGCGGCTGGGTTCGGGCGTGCGCGTGCGGGGTTGTTCGTCGTATGCGCCGCGAGCCGGTCCTGTGCGTTGCATTTCTGTGCGCAGCGCTTTCCGCGCTGTTCGTTCCGCTTGATGCCGCCTACGCTTCGTACATTGACGCACGGGTGTTGATCTTGCTGTTCTGCTTGATGGCAACGGTTGCAGGCTGCAAGGCAAGCGGCTTGTTCGACATGCTTGCAAAGCTGTTGCTGCAAGGGGACCGATCGTTTCGCGTGGTGTCGTTTACGCTGGTCATGCTTCCGTTTTTCGCATCTATGCTGGTGACCAACGATGTTGCCCTGATCGCGTTCGTTCCGTTTGCCGTGCTGGTGCTGACGCATGCCGGGCGCACGCGCTCCTTGGCGTGGGTCGTGGTCTTGCAGGCCGTGGCTGCGAACTTGGGCGGCATGGCCACGCCTGTGGGCAACCCCCAGAACCTGTACCTGTTCCTGCGCTACGACGTGGGGCTTGCTGAATTTCTGGGGCTGCTCGCTCCCTACGTGGCGCTTGCCTTTGCGGCGTTGGCGGCAGCGTCGTTGGCATCGGGGTCGGGACGCGCTCGCGTGGTCGTGCCCCTTGCGGCGAAGGGCGTCGACGTGCGGCGCGTGGCTTTGCACGGCGCGCTGTTCGCTGCGTGCTTGCTTGCCGTTGCGCGCGTGATGGACTCGTGGCTGCTTTTGGTTGCGGTGGTGGCGGTGCTGCTGCTGTTCGATAGGCCCGCGCTCAAGGCGGTCGATTACGGATTGCTGCTCACGTTCGTGTGCTTTTTCGTGTTCGCGGGCAACATGGGGCGCATCGACGAAGTGCGCGCTGTACTCGAGGGGCTTATGGACCAAAGCGCCTTGGCGGCATCGATTGCGGCGAGCCAGGTTATCAGCAACGTCCCGGCCGCAGTGTTGCTTTCGGAGTTTACCGCCGATTGGCGAAGCCTGCTGCTCGGCGTGGACATCGGCGGGCTGGGAACGCCGGTCGCGTCGTTGGCCAGCCTTATCGCGCTGAGGATATACTTGCATTCCGAAGGGGCTGGCATCGGGCGCTTCCTTGCTACGTTTGCCGTGGTGAATGTAGCATTTCTGGCGTTGCTGCTTGGCTTGTGGGCATGCATGCTATGATGCTGGGACAAAACGACGAAGGAAAGCTTGGTATGGATAGAGCGAAAATAGAACAAGGCGTACGGCTGATTTTGGAGGGCATGGGCGAGGACCCCGATCGCGAGGGCTTGCTCAAGACTCCCGAGCGCGTGGCCAAGATGTACGAAGAGGTATTTTCCGGTTTGACCGAGGATCCCTCCGAACATTTTGAAACCACGTTCGACGAGCACCATGAAGAGATGATCCTGGTTCGGGACATCCCCTTCTATTCCATGTGCGAGCATCACCTGGTTCCGTTTTTCGGCTTGGCTCACGTTGCCTACATTCCCGCCGCCGACGGCCGCATTTGCGGGCTGTCGAAGCTGGCGCGCCTGGTTGACGTGTTCGCCAAGCGCCCTCAGGTGCAGGAGCGCCTTACCTCGCAAATCGCCGACACGCTGATAGAGGAGCTGCATCCTCAGGGCGTCATCGTGGTTTTGGAGGCCGAGCACATGTGCATGAGCATGCGCGGCGTGAAGAAGCCGGGCACGAAAACCATGACGAGCGCCGTTCGCGGTGCGTTTGAAAAGAGCCAAGCCACCAGGGCCGAAGCGCTTTCGCTTATCTTCGCGCGCTAGAGTCGGTGGCGCCGCGCACGTGCTTCACGTGAAACATGGCCGCGCGGTCGGGTATTATGGGTGCGAGCAGATTGTGGATGCAGGCGAGAAAGGGATTACCTTATGAAGTGCGTAGTTTCCGTTTTGGGCAAGGATCGCAGCGGCATCGTTGCAAAGGTTTCGATGGCCCTTGCCGAGTGCGGCGCCAACATCGACGATATCAGCCAGACCATTCTGGACGACATCTTCTCGATGACGATGCTCGTCACGCTTGATACTAAGGCCGCTGATTTCAATACCGTGCAGGAAAAGCTCGAGGCGGTCGGCGAAGACCTGGGCGTGCAGATCATCATTCAGCGAGAAGACGTGTTTCAGTTCATGTATTATGTGTAGCCTTTTGCAAGGCTGCATTATGTGAAGCTGGCGGCGTTTTGCCAGATGAGGCTGAATCTCATCCTATACCAGCTCCACATAATATTTTTCGGCCTCCTGCCGTCTAGACGACTGTTTTGAGAAACTCGATGAAGTCTTCCTCGGCAGGAGGTTTATAATGGGCTTTCGCTAGCACCTTGGCGTTTGCGCGCTCGATGGCCTCCTGCTTGTCTTTATCTAGGACTTGCGCGTAGATTTCGGTTGTCGAAATGAACTCATGGCCGAGCAGATCCCGAATTTTTTCCAAAGGGACGCCTTCTGCGAGCCAGTGGGTGGCACGGCTATGGCGCATCGTATGGGGTGTGATATGCCATGATGGAAACAATTCAGGATGTTCGTTGCGAGCTGTATCCACATATTTGGACAGGATGTAGGCAACTCCTCCTCTGGTCAAGCGTTCGCCCTTTTGGTTTGTGAAGAGTGGATCGCTTGGTACGTAGCTTTTGTCGCGGCGCTTCAGATATTCCCTAAGATGCGAGGTGGTGAGCGCTGAAATCCCCACAATTCGGCTCTTCCTGCCTTTGCCTACGAGGTAGACCGTGCTGCTTTCGGAAGGATTTCGCAGAGCGAGGGAGTTGGTGCTCAAATTGATCAGCTCGCCTACGCGGCAGCCTGAATCGTAGAGAAGCTGCAGTAGGGCTAGATCCCGCAGGCTTCCCTCTGCCGCTTCTTCGAGGATGGCCTTCACCGCCTCGCTCGAAAGGTATTTCAGGTGGCCCTCGCTGCCTTTCTTGGTGTGAATCGACAGGATGCCGCGACACTCTGTCAGCATTTCAGGCTCTTCATATTGAAGGTAGTCAGCGAACGATCTCAGTGCGGCGAGCCGTGCGTTTCGGGTGGCAGTCGAGTTCTCCCTTTCGTCTTCGAGCCAAAGCAAGAAGTCGCCCACCGCCTCAGCGGTAAGGTCATGCAACGTCATTTTATTAGCGGATATGCCTCGCTCGTCTCGCATGTAGACAAGGAAAAGGGAGATGGAATCTCGATACGCCGCGACGGTGTTGGCGCTCCTGCTGCGCTGCTTCGGTATCCACGAGCGCAGGAAAACCGTCACATGTTTCTGGAAGTTCTTGTTGCTTGCCAACTGCCTAGATGGCATCGTAATCCACCTCCGGGAAAATGCTCTCATCGAATGCGGCCATGGTGTTGACGATCCGACGTCGGCTCTCCTCGGTGAGATGGAGGTAGCGCATCGTGTCTTGAACGCTGGAATGCCCCAGGTAGCTTGCGAGCACGGGGAGGAGCGCGTACGGATCTTCACCTCGCTCCGCTGCGGCATCGAGCGCGTGGCAGGCGAACGTGTGGCGCAGGTCATGGACGCGCGGGAGGTCTCCTTTGACGGTAGACAATTTCAAAGTCGCATAGGCTTCTTTAAACACCTTGCGCACTGCTTGCTCCGTATAAGGGACAATGCGTTTTTCCGGGGAGGGAAATATGACGCGGTCAGCCGGCCCTTCGGCAAACCGCATGTTTTCCCAATACCGCGCGAACTCGGCTGCAAGCGACTTGGACATGGGGACGAAGCGGTTCTTCTCCCCCCTTCGCGTGCCGAATCGCAAGGACGTCATCACGCATATCGACGTCGCAGGCAGCGAGGTTGAGGGCTTCGCCCAGCCGCAGGCCGCATCCGTAAAGGGTTCGAAACAGCATGGGGACGACGAGATGGCGATCGGGATAGCGCTTGTCATAGGGTATGGCGTCGAATATGCGGGCCAATTCCTGAATTTCGGCATGCGTGAAGATGTAGGGTTGGAAATCCGACGAGCATTTTGGCAGCATGTTGTTGGGGAGGACGTACGCGTCGTACCCGTTGGATTGCAGGAAGAGTCCGAAATTCCTGATCATGCTCGCACGGTTGTGCCTCGTGCCCATGGCTTCTTCTCCGCGGGGCTCGATCCATTGGAGGACGGCTTCGCGGGGAAGGACGCTATCGTCTCCAGCCGGTCTGTATGCCTCCGCCGCTTCTGAAATGCTTCGGAGCATGTAGATCTTCCCTACGTCCACTTTGTAGCCCATGGACCGCTTGTGGTTGACGAAGTCGATGCACAGCTCCGCATTCGGGCCGTTGATTTCGATTCGGTCTATAGACGGCATGGCGGCACCTCCAGGGCGACCGAGCGTAAGCGCTCGATGTCGATATCGAGATAGGGCCGTGCAGAGTCGATCTGCGATTGCCCGAGGACCGAACCGATGATTTTGTAGTCGGTTCCGCCGTCCATCATCGTCGTGGCGAGTGAGTGGCGTATGGCGTGCGATCCGTGGCGGCGGCCTACCACGTCGATTCCGGCTCGAGCGCAAAGTTCGGTGATTTTCGAATAGATAGCGCCGGCGCTGTTATAAGGTCGATATGGCTTTACTTCTGTTAGGAACACCGTGTCGAACCCCGATTCGGGGCGTTCGTTCTTTAAGTAATCTAGCAAAGCCATCTTCACGGGGTGAGTCATTAAAACGATCTGCGTCTCCCCGCTTTTGCTTTGCGCGAAGCGGATCTCGTCGATTGCCCAGTCGATGTCATTGAGCGAAAGGCGTATGACGTCTTTCGCTCGGAACCCATAGGTGACGAACAATAGAACCAGGGCCGTTTTCATCTTCGGGCGGCGAGGGCTTGCGGCTGCGGCATCCAAAAGGCATGCCAGCTCTTCGGCTGTGAACCAAGAAGGCAGTTGGGGAGCGGCTTTTGCGATTCGGCCTGTCAGCGCGTTTTCAGGCGAGTGACCCAGTTCGCGTACGGTGGACACGTATGCAAGGAAATCACGAAGCCGAGTTACGGTGACGGAAACCGATTTGGGCGCCTGGCTCTCCCTTGCGTCGAGAAGGAAAGCCGTTACGTGCTCCGGCAAAAGCTCTTCGATACATCCGATTTTGCCATCAATGAAATACAGGAATTTTCGCGCGGCGTTCAAGCGGCAGCGCTTCGTGTCTTTCTTGAGCCCCCGCTCGGTAAGATGATCGCGATACCCTTCGACAAGGTAAACAAAGCGGGCCGGGCAAGGATAGCGATAGTCTGCCCTGCAGTAAAACATGCCTATCCGGTCGAACTCGACAAGCCGACGGATGGGTAAACATAAGGAAGAGGGGGCATTGGCGAGCGCGCGTGTTGCTAACTTCTCTGAATACTGGTCGTCGCCCGAATCTTTGGCGAAACGCTCCAGGTACGCCCATCCCTTCACATACCGCTCGATGATGCTTGGAGAGTAGCCTTCGGCCTCCATATAGCGACGAGCTCTGCCGACAATCTCACTTACGGTCTGTCCCATAAACCATCCTTTCACGTTGGGAATAGAGACAGACCTATTGTGGCGATAAATTATGTGAAGTAGTAATGTCCTATAAAGAAACCTTGAACAGCTAAGACTTGCAATCACTAAACATAATATTTACTTCTTGAGCACTTTGCATAAACGGTTTTATGGACAGCTAGTGATAACATGTACAAGATTTAGCTTCGAAGCTAAATAGTCGCAGGGCCGATGCCGCTGCGATTGCAAACGTGCCGTCAGAATTTCCTGGCGGCACGTTTCGTTTGGTAACGTCATGGTCTTCGTCGCGGGCTTTCGCATTGCTTGGCTTACAATGTGCTCGCGTACGTGAGCTTCTTTGCCGAGCTTGTCCATCGAGCAAAATGTAGGTGATACATGCATCGCGGAAAAGAGAAAAGCCCTAAAGCGCTGCGCCTTGTGAGCGCGCTCCTTCTTGTCATTGCGTTGTTGGGGCTGGTTAATGCGTTGGTCCTGCTTTTTAACGTCGACGCTATCATCCAAGACCCCGAAAGCGTCAGGCAGTTGTTCGACGGGCAGGCCCTTGATAACGAGACCGTTATCTTGTTCGTGGCGGTAATCGCAGGCATAGGCATAGCGGAATCCTTGCTGCAGATTTTTTCAGCTGCGATGGGTTTTCGCGCCGCGCATGGAAAAGCTCCTGCCGAAACGTGCCAGGTTCTTGGTTTGGGGCTGATTGGCGCCGCGCTGATCTCCTCGTTGGCCACGGGTCTGCTTTCGGGCTTTACGTACCAGCATATTGTTTCGTCTGCGGCTTCCGTGATCTTGCCCGTTCTGTATTACGCGGCGGCTCGTCGTGCCACCGCGGAAACGTTTTGGCAGGGCATCAAAGAAGAGCAAGACGATGAGGACGAAAAGGCCGAAGTCGATTCGGCGGCTTCGCATGCTTTCGAAGCTCCTTGCTCGTACCGACTTGAAGGGCGACTGGTTCCTGTTGCCGATTCCGACCAGGCGGACGTGTTCATTGTGGGCAGGGATCCCGCCCTGTGCGGCGAGGCGTGTTCGTCTGACGACTTTGCAGAGAATCTCGTGCGTCATTGTCATGCAGACGTGCTGCCGTCGAACGTGAGCGGAACCCTTTTGCTTCCGGTTGACATGCTTCCCGAGGAGGTGAAGAAGCACGCCGCGCGCCCCCTTGAGGCTGCATACGTGTTGGACGAGGGGCACTTGGTTTTTGCGACCGAGGATCCGTTGTTTCCCGTGCTGTTCAAGCTGTACGTCGATCGGCAAACGTTTGAAAAAACCAGTTCAGCCGCAGTTCTATTCGAGTTTTTGCGCTATCTCATCGGAAACGACGCAACGTATCTTAACGAAGTTCTCGAGCGCTTGGACAAGCTTGAGGAGAACACGTCCGAAGAGGTCAACGAGATACCGAAAGACTTCGAGGAGTTCGTGATGTCGTTGCGCCGTTCGCTTCGGGAATTGCTGCGCTTCTACAAACAGTATTCCCACATGGGGCGAACCTTGGCAACGGCGCGCAGCTCGGCGCTTACCGAGGATGATCGTGCGCTTTTCACCATACTGGCCGATCAATCTCAACGGCTTGCCGATGACACGCAGGATTTGCTGGACTATGCTCTGCAAATCAAGAACCTGTACCAGGCGAAAATAGACGTACGGCAAAACAAGGTCATGCAGATTCTTACCGTGGTCACATCCATATTCATGCCCTTGACGCTGATAACGGGATGGTACGGCATGAATTTCAAGGTTATGCCCGAACTGGGCTGGAGCATGTCCTACTTCGTCTTGATAGCGGTGGCTATCGTGATCGTGACGGTGGAGATAATCATCTTCAAGCGCAACAAGTGGTTCTAGCGGTTTGAATCGATTGGCTCGGCGGCGTTCTTGTGCAGGCTGCGCGCCCGGCTTGGAGCGGGCGGGGTTGCTGCAAAGCCCCGTCCCCTCCAAGCCGGGCGCGCTTTCGCTTCGGCGGGGCGCGCCCGGAATTTACTTATCGGCCTTGCCGTCCTGGCTCATGATGCCGCCAGCTGCCATGAATCCTCCTACGAATGCAAGTCCCAGATCGGCGTACATGCCGGTGAGGGGCTTGCCGGCGGGGTTGCCCTCGCCCGAAGAACCGCCTGCGGTATGCCATCCTGCGTACAGGCCGGGAATCGGCTTGCCGTCCGTGCTTACCACTTGCATGTGCGGCGTGATGCGCAAGCCGGTTTTCGAGCCGAATACGTGCCCGCCCAGCTTCGCTCCGTAGAACGGGGGCTCGTCTATGGCGATCATCCACTCGGGCGGGTACGGATAGGTTGCGCTGTAATCTTCGCCTTTCGCGCACGCTTCGTTCCATTGCCGTACCGCATCGGTGAGCACGCCTTGCCTGAGTTCAAGCTTTGCTTCCAGCTCTTCTATCGTGTCGCACTTGAAGACGGCTCCCCCGTCGATCATTTGCTGGAATCCGGTGTGCCAGTCGCGCAACCATTCGGGCACGCGGTCGATGAAGGGGTCGTCGGCTGCCACTATTTTTGCCTTTCGGCAAATGACCTGCCCGAAGAAGTTGTCCTGCACCAGTTGGTCGAATTTCGAATCAAAGCAGCAGTACGTTTTTCCGCCCGGTTGACTCATCTCGATGGCGGCCGTGTCGCACAACCCTGCCGACGACGGAGGGGCGTCGGTGGCGTACGGGTAGCTGGTGGCCGACGTGGATATGAAGGGTACGCGCTGGCCGTCGCGGTTGATGCGCAGCCAGGGCTGCCTCAATGCTTGGTTGCCGTCTTTGTTGATATGGGAGTCCATCATGGTGTCGAACTCGTCGTAGTCGCGCCACCACACGCCTCCGTCGAACGCACCGGTTGAATCGTATCCCGAAAGGTCTGCGCCTACGCCTTGTCCCATGCGGATGCATTCTCCGGTGCCGTTCGGCGGGGTGGCGATGTTCGCTATGCCGGGCAAGCAGGTGGCGGAGTACTTGGCCATCATGGCGCGGTTCATTTCCATGCCGCCAGCCGTCAGCACCACGGCGCGCGTCGCTCGGACGAAGCGCTCCTCTTTCCGCTGCGTCGTCTTGACGCCCAGCACGCTTGTCCCGTCGAAAACGAGCGCGTCAACGTTGCAGCCGACGCGGATGTCGACGCCCGCGTCCCGAGCGGTTTTCTCCAGCTCTTGAAATGGGATGAGGTTGACGTTGATTCCGTTCGTGGGCGTGGACATGCCCTCCCATTCCAGCAGTCCGTTTCCGGCAGGCGAGGGATTCATGGGCACCCACTTTGCGTTTGCCTTTTCGTTCATCCAGTCGATGCACTTCGGTCCTTCGACAGCCATAGCTCGAAGAAGATCGGGATCGCCCGTCATTTGCTGGCAGTCCATGACGAATTCTACGATGTTGTTCACGTCGTAGGGGTACGACGGGTAGGCCCAGTGAGCAGCTTCGGCTTGCTTGTGCCCGCCGAAGTTGGAGAACACCGACGAGTGCTTCGAGTTGCCTCCTGTTTCTTCGTTGCGCTCCAGCATGAGGACGCGATAGCCCGCTTGCGCCAGTCGAATGGATGCGTTCATTCCTCCCGCGCCCGATCCCACCACGACGACCTCGGTTTCCTCGTCCCATGTTGAAGGGGGCTCCACCGGGTCGATGGGCGCCGCGGCTGCTTCGAAGTTTGCTTGCGCCCCCGTGCCCGCCGTAGTTGCGGACGTGGAGGCGCCGCCCTGCGGCGAGCATCCTGCCAAGCCTGCAAGCGCGCCGGTTCCTCCCAAGATCGCGGCGCCTTTCAGAAAGCTTCTACGGTCAAGTTCCATGGTCGATTCCCCTTTCCCTGCGTTGTTCGGCTCCCCAGCCGAGTTGAAGCACACCGTCCTATTCGCGGGTCGAGCGAGTTTGCTTTCGATGCCGCACGGCGCGTATCGCCATCGTATGCCCGGTTCCTCGCCCGCACCTGAAGCCTTTTCGCATAGGGCGAAGGTATTTTTGGGGCGCTGTCCAAAACGGGTAAGAGGGTGTAAAATTTTCTTTACAACTGTTCGTCGTTGGACCAGGGAGGGGACACCGATGGATACACGGTATGTGGAAGAGTTTTTGGTTTTTGCCGAAGATGCGAACTACTCAGCAGCTGCAAAAAGGCTGTTCATCACGCGTCCGACGTTAACCGAGCATATTCACGCGCTTGAAGACGAGCTCGGATGCTTTCTGGTGGGGAGATCCCAGGGCAAGGTGGTCTTGACTCCTGCGGGAAAGCAATTCGTGCAGTCGGGAGCGAAGCTTCTGGACTTCGTTCATGCTCTGGTGGACGACTATCAAAACATGGCCGACAATCTTTTGACGGTTACGGTTGCCCAGACCAATCTGCCTTGGCTGGAGACCATTTTGTACAAGGCGCGCTGCGAAGTGCAGCGTCGCTATCCTATGAAGCGCATCGACATCGTGACGGTTAACGGACCGTGCAGCACGGTCGAGGCGCTTAGGGATGCAACGAACGACATTGTGGTTGCAGGCGCGAAAAGCTATGTTTCCAAGGACGATCGCGGCGCGTATCCCGAAGGCATCCAGGGATTTCGCTTGGGGTCAGAGGAAATCCGACTGCTTGTTACGCAGGGAAACCCGCTGTTCGATCAAGATGTTGTTCGCGCTCGTGACCTGGACGGGATGGCCGTCATGCTGCCTCCCGACATCTACCGGGGCTATATCCGCGATGGGGTGGCGGACCGGTTTCGTTTGCGCGGCGCCGACGTTGATCTGAAGACCATGGGGTTCTCCGACCATTTCGAGTACTTCACGTACGATTTCAAAGACAGCATCGGCGTGGTTCCCACGACGCTCGTTCCCCGGTTCGGGCTTGACGAACGGGAAGAATGCCGCACGTTCGTCTTGGAGGATCTGCCGCTGCGTACCGATTTCTACGCGCTGTATACCGATGAATTCGCTCGCTCCGAAAACGGGTCGCTGTTGGTGGCCGCTATGACCAAGCTGGCTGCCGCGTCTGTTCGGTAAAGCCCCCTTGCTTCAATGATACTCTTTTAGTAGCATATACGAATGCACGACAACCTCACCGCATGAGCAAAAAGGAGCACACGCATGACTCAGGCAACCAAGCAGACCATCGACGGCGTTGACGTCTCGATCGAATACGCGAGCGCATCGGACGCCCCGGTTACCGACGCGGAGATTCGCGCCTACATCGATCGCGGTAACGCGCAGCACCCGAACAGCTCTGTGACCAGCCTTGATCTTGAAGTTGATGGCCAGGATGTGGACATTCGCTACGGATTGGCACCCGTTCCGTTCGATCGCATTCGTCGCATTACCGGATACTTGGTGGGCACCATGGACCGCTGGAACGACGCGAAGTCTTCCGAAGAGCACGATCGCGTGAAGCACGGTGTCGCGCGCGACGAGCGCTCGTTCGCCTGCGCGAACGGCTGCTAGCAATTTCGTACCACGCTGCGCGCTCGGGGTTTCCGGCGGGCGAAAAAATCGTATTCGTTGACGGGTCGCGACATTTGTTTGCGACTCGTTTCGTATACTAAAGCAATGACCGCGATGAAAGATACCACTGTGAAAACCCCGCAGCCTTCAGACGACCGAGCCGAGCGGCGCGAGCCGATCGGATCTTCCGAAGATACGACGGCTCCCGCTTGCTTGAGCGGCGATCCTTCGTGCGCCCCTACCGAGCGCATCCTGGAACCCGAAGTGCGCGGGCACCATCGCCGGCGTCGCAAGCTTTTGGAGTTCACGCACTCGTCCACCCGGGCTACCATGCTCATGTTGGCCGCTGCCGTGGCCGCGCTCGTTATCGAGAACACGCCCATCCTTCCGTACTTCGCCGAGTTTTGGCATTCGTTCAATATCGGGTTCTCGCTGGGCGACTTCGCGCCCCATCTTACGCTGGAGCACTTCATCAACGATTTCCTTATGGCGATCTTCTTTTTGCTGGTAGGTTTGGAAATCAAGTTCGAAATGACGGCGGGAGAGCTGACGAACCCCCGCAAGGCGCTGCTTCCCATCGTTGCCGCTGCGGGCGGCGCCGTGCTGCCCGCGCTTGTTTACTTGGCGGTGAACGCCGGTAGCGGCGCAATGCAGGGCTGGGGCGTTCCCATGGCCAACGACATCGCGTTTTGCCTGGGCATCCTTGCCCTTTTGGGAAATCGCATTCCGTCGGGGCTGCGATCGTTCCTGTCTACGCTGACCATCGCCGACGACATGATCGCCATTTTGGTCATCGCCGTGTTCTATACGGCCAATCTGAACATCGTGTGGCTTGCGGGCGGCTTGGCGCTGTTCGCTGTGCTCGTCTTGTTCAATCGCCTGCACATCTACGACCTGCCTCCCTACCTGCTGGTGGGCTTGCTCATGTGGGTGTGCTTCCTCATGTCCGGTGTGCACGCCACCATCGCGGGCGTTTTGCTCGCCCTGGCCATACCGGCGCGCTCGCAGGTCAAGCTGGATCGCGCGCCAAGCTGGTTCGAAGCCCGCGCGCGACGCGCCGACGAGCGTTACGACCCAGGCGAGCCCGACATCGTGCAGAAGGAGTATCTGAACGAGCTCAAGGAAATCGGCCGCGTTTCGCGCCTGTCCATTCCGCCTGTCACGCGGCTTGATCATCACCTGCACGTTCCCGTGTACTTCTTCATCCTGCCCCTGTTCGCGTTCTCGAACGCCAGCGTGGTGCTGGTGGGAATGGATCCGATGGCCATCATTACGAACCCGGTTACTATCGGCGTGTTCTGCGGTTTGCTGTTCGGCAAGCCGCTCGGGATTTTCCTGGCAACGTGGATTACGGTGAAGCTGAAGTTGTCTGATCTTCCTCGCGGCGTGAACTGGGGCCACATCGTTGGCGTGTCGGTGTTGGGCGGCGTGGGGTTCACCATGGCCATCTTCGTAACGAACCTGGCGTTCGTTGACGCCGCTACCATCGCGGTGGCGAAGGCGGCCATTCTGGCGGCGTCGTTCATTGCGGGCATCGTGGGCTTTCTGGTGCTGCGCAAGGTTACCGACGAAGTCGAGGTTGAATCCGAGGTTGAAGGGGCGTAGCGCGCGGATCTTGCGCGCCCTGCGCCCCGTTCGTCGGTTGCCTTGCGGTTGCGGAAGCGGCGCGCGATGCGCCTACTTTGCAACGATGGTCGGTTTTGCCGGCTCGGGCAGTTCTGCGGTGCAATGGGCGCAGCGGGTTGCCCCTTCCGCCACTTCTTCCAGGCAGTACGGGCAATGCGGGGCCTTCGTTTCCTCGACGGTCTTCCCGCGCTGCGCAAACGACTGCATCTTGTTCAGCGCCTTCACAATAAGGAACACCACCAGCGCGATTATCAGGAACTGGATAACTGCGCTGATGAAGTTTCCGTACGCGATGGCCGAATCTCCGGCGCCCAGGGGAATGAACAGCTTCATGTCGGAGAAATCGACGCCGCCGATGAATGCGGACACGATAGGCATGATAAGGTCTTGCACCACGGAGTTGACGATGGCGGTGAATGCGGCGCCGATAACCACCGCTACGGCAAGATCCATCACATTGCCCCTGTTGATGAACTCTTTGAATTCCTCTAAGAACTTCTTCATGGTTGTCCTTTCTGCTGAAAAGCGGTAGCTTGCGTGACTCTGCCAAGCGCCTTCCGTCAGTATAGAGGGGTCGTGCTAGAATGCCATGGTTGTAGCAACAATGAAGCAGGTCCGAAACCTTTTCGGATAGTCACGGATGGAGGCGCCATGACGCGGGTTTACTCGTACACGAAGCCGATCGAGGCCGATATGGTGGATGCGTTTTGCGTGCTTCAGAAGGGGTTTACCGATCAGTTCGTGTATTACCGCAAGGATCGACCGGTTCGTTTCATGGGACTGGGCCGGTGCATTGCGCTGCCGTCGCTGGCTGACGTGGAGTGCGATCTTGAAGGTCCCGCAGCGCAGCAACCCGTGTTCTTTTCCTTCAACCGTTTCGATGCCGAGAATCTGTCGCCTACCGACGAGCTGTTCGAGGCCTTTCCTCGCTTGCGGTTCATGTTGCCGGAAATCGTGCTGATAGAAACCGAAGAGGGCGTGCATTTGCAGGTGAATTCGCTCGGCCCCGTGTATGTCGGGCGTATCGAGCGCTTCGAGCGGCAGGCCCTTTCGGCCCCCAAGCGCCGCCGCGAAACCATTCCCTATCGCGTGGAGCCCGACTCGCGCGAGGCGTGGCGCGAAGCCGTGGGCGCCGGCCTGGCTGCTATCGAGCGAGGACGCGTGGACAAAGTGGTGCTGTCCCGCCGACAGAAGCTGGTTGCCGACCGTCCCTTTTCGTCAAAGGATCTGCTGGTCAACCTCATTGACGGCGAGGCTCGCGGCACGGTGCTCCTGTACCGGTACGCCGACGTGTTCTTCTGCGGCTGCACGCCTGAACTGCTCGTGCGCAAGCGCGGTGCCGAAGTGGAGAGCATGTGCCTGGCCGGTACGTGCCCGGCCGGCGCGACGGAGCAGGAGCGCGCCCATCTGGCCGATGCGCTGATGGGCGACCAGAAGAACCGGGCGGAGCACGACTACGTGGTTCGGTTCATCCGCGAAGTGTTCCGCCGCACGTGCTACGACGTGGACGTGCCCGCCAACCCGGGCATTCTGCCGCTTACGCACGTGCAGCACCTGTTCACGCCCGCGCGCGCTCGCATGCTCGAGGGCGTTGACCTGTGGACGATGATGGGCGACCTGCACCCAACCCCGGCGGTTGCGGGCACGCCGGTGGGCGAGGCCCAGATGCTCATTCGGCGCATCGAGGAGTACAACCGGGGCTTTTTCGCGGGGGCGTGCGGGTACGTTGATGGTGCAGGCGACGGCGAGTTTTCCGTTGCGTTGCGCACGGGCGTGTTCGACGGCGAGATAGGCTGGGTGTACGCTGGCTGCGGCATCGTGGCTGGTAGCGATGCCGACGATGAGTACGATGAGATCGGCATGAAGCTGAAGACGGTCCTCAGCGCCTTTGAAGGGAGCCAGGCATGAGCGAGGCGAAAGGGCGAGGCCAGCGCCTTGTTTCGTCCGAGTATAAGCCGGCGGCTTCGTCTTGCTATCTCGACGGCGTGGAGTTTTTGGCGGCGTTTTTCGACGAGCTCAGTTGCTGGGGCGTGCGAGACGTGGTGGTGAGCCCCGGGTCTCGTTCTACGCCGCTTTCGATGACCGCGTACGAGCTGTCGCGCCGCGCGCCCGAGCGCATGCGGGTGTTCGTCGACGTCGATGAGCGCGGGGCTGCGTTTTTCGCGCTTGGCATGGCGAAGGCGACCGGCCGGCCGGTCGCCGTGGTGTGCACGTCGGGGTCGGCGGTGGCGAACTACTATCCCGCCGTCCTTGAGGCGGAGTCCTCGCGCGTGCCGCTGATCGTTTTAACGGGCGACCGCCCGCCGCGCCTGCAGGGATTGGGCGCGCCGCAAACGTGCGACCAGCTCAATGCGTACGGCAGCCATGTTCGCGCGTTCAGGCAGATGCCCCTGCCCTCCGCCGACCCTGCGGCCGTGGGTTTTGCCCGCCAGGCGGCGCGCGAAGCGTGCATCGCGTCTCTGGGCGAAGGGGTGCTTCCCGATGAAAGCCCCCGATTGGCGGCAGCATGCTGGGGCGGCCCCGTGCACCTCAACTTTCCGTTCGACGAACCGCTCAAGCCCGACCTTTCCGCGGAAGGGGTGTTTGACGTCGGCAGATCTTTGTCGGAGGCGTTCGGGGTCATGCGTCCGCGTGCATCGTTCGGCATGCAGGATGCCGCACGCGTTTCTTCGTTGCTTGCCAACCGCCGCACGCTCGTGTTGGCGGGGGAAGGCTCGTGCGCAACGGAGTTCGAGGCGCGCAAGGTGCTTGCGTGGGCCGAGGCGTTCGACCTCCCCGTTTTGGCAGATCCGCTTTCCGGCCTGCGCTGCTTTGCGGATAACGTGGTGATCGACAACTACGATTCTCTGTTCGGCGTTGGCGGATCGGTCCCCGAAGAGCGCGCTCCGCAGGCGGTTATCCGCTTCGGGCGCTTCCCGGTGTCGAAGAAGGCGACGCAGATGGTGGCGTCGCTTCGCCCGATGCAGATTGTCGTCGATCCGCTTGAGACGCGCGATTGCAATGCAGCCACCGATCTGTTCGTGCGTTGCAGGCCGGTCGAGTTCGCAGGGTCGTTGCGCGTGGCTTGCGACCTGGGGACCATCGATCATGAACCTTCGGATCGGCAGCGGGATTTCGCAGGCGCTTGGAAGGCTGCGAACGATGCGGCGCGAAGCTGCTTGCTCGCGGCTGATTCCGTGGAGGCGGGCTTCGAGGGTGCGTTCGTGCGGCGCGTCGTGGAGCTTGCGCCTGCCGGGTCGTGTTTGTTCGCAGCCAACTCCATGAGCGTGCGTGCCGTGGACACGTTCTGCCTCAAGGGCAACAAGTCCTTGACGGTGCTGTGCAATCGCGGGTTGAACGGTATCGACGGCACGGTGTCCACGGCGCTGGGCGCTGCTCAATCGTTCGCGCAAACGACGCTGCTCACGGGCGATCTTACCCTGCTGCACGACGTGAACGCCCTTGCCCTGCAACGCGAGCTGCGCGTTCAAGCGGCGCAGGGCGGCGGTTCGCCCAGCATCGTGATCGTGCTGCTCAACAACAACGGCGGCGGCATCTTCGACATGCTGCCCCAGAAATCCGACGAGGACTACTTCGAGCGGCTGTTCCTCACCCCGCAAGACGTCGATTTCGCCGCCGCTGCGCAAGCGTTTCGCGTGCCCTATCGACGCGCCGAGACCGTTTCGCAGTTCGACGAAGCGTACCGGGCATGTCTTGGCGTTCCCGGTATCAGTCTGATCGAGGTTCCGGTTCCCCTGGAAGGCCTGCGGGAGCGATACGCGCCGTATTGGAATCTTTCCTAATGGGGGCCGATGCGCGTGCGCTGCGCCGGTCCAGCCTGTTGAACCGGTTCAGATGCCCGCTTGCGCCATGCGGTTCGGAGGTACGATGAGCGAAGTCTTGCAGCACGAGTTCGGAGATGCGATGAGCGGGGTTTTGCAGCATGAGAGCAGCTTCGATGTGCGCGGCGTACGCTACCGCTACCTGATCTGGACGGGGGCTTGCCGGTCGCTTCCCCCGGTTATCTTGCTGCATGGGTTTTCCCAAAGCGCCGACTCGTGGGATCAAGTTGCCCCCTTGCTTGCTTGCCACCGCACGGTATATGCGCTTGACCTGGTTGGACATGGAGGGTCGGCCGCTCCTGCGGATTCGTTTTCCTATGCGCTGCAAGCTCAGGGGGAGGCTCTGCTTTCGTTTGCCGCGCACGCGGCGGCGGAAAACGGCGGGCGCCGCCCTGCGGTGATCGGGTATTCGATGGGCGGTCGTATTGCACTGTCTTCCCTGGTTGGACAGCCGGAAGCGTTCTCTCGTACGGTGAGCTCGCTTGTTCTGGAAAGCGCTGGGCTCGGATTCGCCACCGATGCCGATCGTGCTTGTGCGGCAGATCGCGATGCGGCCAATGCCTCCCGCTTGCGGGAGCAGGGCCTGAAGGCGTTCATGGATGCATGGGAGCGTCTTCCGCTGTTCGCTTCCCAACGACGTTTGCCCCCGAACGTGCGGTCGCACGTGCGCGCCGGACGGCTCGCTAATGACGCGGAGGCGCTTGCGCGTACGTTCGAGCATGCCGGCCAGCATTCGATGCCAACGCGCAAAAAGGTGCTTTCCGCGCTGGCTACTGTTTGCGACCAGGGAGTTTCGGTTCAGTATCTGACCGGGTCGCTCGATCGGAAGTACTGTGCGCTGTCCGAAGAGCTGCGCTGCGTTCCCGACGTTGCCGTCGAGGTAGTTCAAGGTTCGGGACACAACGTGCATCTGGAGGCGCCCGCGGATTTCGTTCGATGCGTCGAGGCGTTCCTGGCGCCCGCGTCCCTCAGGCCGCGCGCATAGCGTTGTTGGTTTTTGCTTTGCGGCGTAGGTGCGAAGCGTCCTCTCGTGCGGGAGGCGCGGTGCTTACGGGTGCGCCCATGGGTGCGGGGTGCGCGCCTCCCGGTGCCCCTGCTCCTGCGCGCCCTTGCGCTAGCGGTCGGCGACGTCCTGAGCCAGCTCGATCGGCCGCGCCTCTGCCCCCTTGCCGACCGTCCGCCTCCTCCGCGCTGGGGAGCGCGCACGAAAAACCCCTGTCGCTGGCAGGTTTTGACGGTTTGAGGTCGTCGAGTTGAGCAGCGTGTTTGCCAAAGTTCGACCTGCTTTTCGTTTTGCCTGCTCACAGCCTCGATCTACCAAGCTGCCTTTTCCGGAGCACCTGCCTTGCCAGATCAATCGACCTCAAACCGTCAAAACCTGCCAGCGAGGGCGGTTTTTCGTGCGCAAGCCTCTTTCCGGGTGCGGGGTTGCGGCTGGGTGCTGCCGCTGACGGGGTGCGACGGTTCTGGCAGGGCACCCTGCCGCCAACAAGGCGCGGCAGCGGCGTGCGGCGACGGCAGGACGCGCCGTGCGGCAGCGCGCTCCGGCGCTGCCAGCAGGCCCCGGCGGTTCTGACAGCGCGTGGTAGCGGAGGGCTTGCGAGAGCGGTCGAACGGGCGCTGCTCGGCGCGCGGCTCGCCCCGGTGGCCCGGCTTGTGCGCGACGGCGGGCGTTTTCCGCCGATTCCCCAGGTTGCGTCGTTTCTTTCCGGAGATATTCTGCGGAGACGTGCGCCTTTTCCCATTACGCGTTACTATAAGCCAATCCAACCGAAAACCTCCCATACGGCGTGCTCGGCTGATCGAGCGCGTAATGAAAGGACGGCCATGAGCGATACTGCGTGGCAGGCGGGCAAATCGTATCGAGAAATCGTGTACGAGACGTGCGACGGCATTGCCAAAATCACCATCAACCGGCCCGAACGTCGCAACGCCTTCACTCCGCTCACCGTTACGGAGCTTTACGACGCGTTTAGCGTGGCACGCGACGACGCTTCGGTCGGCGTCATCATCCTGACGGGCGCGAATCACGGCGGCCGTCCCGAAGACGAGGCGTTCTGCTCCGGCGGCGACCAGAAGATTCGCGGCAACGGCGGCTATGTGGGCGAGGACAACATCCCGCGCCTCAACGTGCTTGACCTGCAGCGCCTCATCCGCGTTGTCCCCAAGCCCGTTATCGCCATGGTCAACGGCTATGCCATCGGCGGCGGTCACGTGCTGCATATTCTGTGCGACCTGTCCATTGCGGCCGAAACGGCCAAGTTCGGCCAGACGGGTCCGAAGGTCGGCAGCTTCGACGCTGGTTACGGCGCGGGCTATCTGGCCAACATCGTAGGCCAGAAGAAGGCGCGCGAAATCTGGTACCTGTGCCGGCAGTACACGGCGGCCGAGGCTTTGGACATGGGCCTGGTCAATAAGGTGGTTCCCTTCGACCAGCTCGAGCAGGAGTGCGTGAGCTGGGCGCGCGAAATGCTGCAGTTCAGCCCCACGGCTCTGCGATTCATGAAGGCGTCGTTCAACGCGGCCACCGACGGCTTGGCGGGCATTCAGCAGCTTGCCGGCGATGCGACGCTTCTGTATTACACTACGGACGAGGCGAAGGAAGGTCGCGACGCGTTCAAGGAGCATCGCGCGCCCGACTTCACTCAGTTCCCGAAGTTTCCCTAAGATGGTGAATCCTGGCGTGCGACGGCGTTCGCGCGCCAGGCGCGATGATAGTGCCTGGCCGTTGCGGCCAGCGACGAAGTGCTTGAGAGGCGGGGCGGAGTGCGGCGATGATCGGCGCATTTGAAAGCATGGTGCGGCAGTGCCCGCAACGTACGTGCTTCACGTACGTTGACGAAGCGGGTGCGGAGCTGTCGTTTTCGTATCGCGAAACGCGGATGCTGTCTGCGGCCATCGCGCGCAACTTGCAGTCCCATGGAGCGAATCCGGGGGACTGCCTTGTCGTCGATCTGCCGAACTGCCCTGCGTACGTGTTCCTTATGCTGGCCGCTGCGTACGGCGGCTTCACGCTGATCGCGCTCAACAACCGTTTGACAAGCGCCGAGAAGATGAGTCGCGTCATGGAGGTGGAGCGCACGTCCGATGTGCGCATCGCCGCACGTATCGACGAGGGCAACGTGAAGCGTGTACTCGATCGGGCGTCGGCGCTTCTTGCCGGCGAAGAATCGACCGCGTCGCCTGCGTCGCGCGCTGCCGCTCGGCCGAGTCGACCGACGTTCTCCACGCTTGTTGCGGCCGCTTCGGCCGAGGCTCGCTCGACGAAGGCCCTGGGAAGGGCGGGTACGGGCAGGGCTTCCGCCCGTCGACGCGACGCCGTTGCTCGCCAAGATGCTCTTGAGGGCATCATCCACTTTGCCGAGCATGCCGCGCACGTGTTCGATTCCAGCATGCGAGCCGTGATCATGTTCACCTCGGGAACGACCGGCCGCGCAAAAGCAGTACCTCTCACCTGGGATAACGTGTGCCGTTCCTCGGAGATATCCAACACCGCCCTCAACCGTCGGGCCGAAGGGCTGTGGCAGGCCGCGCTGCCGCTGTACCACATAGGCGGGTTCCAGGTGGTGGTTCGCAGCTTTTTGAACAACAACAGCTTCGTGCTGTACCGCCGTTTCGATCCCGACCGCCTGTTGGGCGACGCTGCAAGCAAAGGCGCTACGCACGTGTCGGTGGTGGACAAGATGCTGCAGGATCTGCTTGCTTCGAGCCGTGCGGAAACGCTGAAGCGCTACGCCTGCATTCTTTTGGGCGGCGGAGCAACGAACCCGCAAACGCTCGAGCGCTCCTGTGCGCTGGGTCTTCGCGTGTACGCAAGCTACGGCATGACCGAGACTTCAAGCCAGATTGCCCACGCTCAGGTCACGTCTTCGTTCCAAGGCGGGCTGCGCCTGCTTCCCGGTTACAAGGCCCGCATTGTCGATCCGGGCGAGGATGGCTTCGGCCGTTTGGCGGTGAAGGGTCCCGGTGTGTTCGCAGGGTACCTGAACGCCCGCGCAGCTCATACGGTGGACGGGTACTTCCTCACGGGCGATACCGCCGCCATGTACCAGGGCTCCATCTACGTGAAGGAGCGTACCGAGGACATGTTCGTCTCGGGCGGGGAGAACATCTATCCCGCCGAGATCAAGGAACGGCTTCTGCGCGTTCCGGGGGTCGCCGATGCGCATGTGTTCGGGGTTCCCGACGAGCGATGGGGGCGCCGACCCGTGGCGTTCGTGGAGCGCGAGCGGGCGCAGGAGGCATCAAGGTCGTCTGCGCTGGACAACTGCCGATTCGCGCATGCCGTGCGCGCTCATCTGGCGCCGCGGCTCTCGAAGCTGTACCTGCCGAAGCACGTGTGCGTGCTTGACGAGTTTCCGCGCAGCGGCATTGGCAAGGTGGACCGCGCTGCCCTCGAAAGGCTGTACGACCAGCGCATCGAGGTGGTGCGCGTAACCCTGCACCGCATTCGCCTGCCTTTCGAGCGCCCCTTTAAAACTCCGAAGGGCGTGATGGCCCAGCGCGAGTCCATCATCGTGGAAGTGACCGACCATGCCGGCCGTACCGGGTTGGGCGAGTGCGTCGCGTTCCCGACGGACTGGTATCTACCGGAAACGCTCGATCAGGATGCGCGGATTCTGCGGGACGTGCTGGCGCCCCTTGTGCTGCGCGCGACGATGCTCCATCCAAGCGAGGCATCCGCCCTGTTTGCCACGCAGCCTGAATCGGCTTCGTTTCCCTTGGCGTGCGGCGCCATGGAGCCTGCCCTGTGGGATTTGTACGGCAAGATAGTCGGCAAGCCGTTGTGGCAGCTCATAGGCGGGTCGAACAAGAAGTCGCCACGCATCGGGGGACCGCTGTCCGCCTCCGTTTCCGCCGGGGCGGTTTTGGGGTTGGCCTCCGAAGCCGACACGGTGGCCTCGGCGCGCCGTTGCGTGGAGGCGGGCTACCGGCGCGTGAAGCTGAAGGTGGCTCCCGGTACGCTTGGATGCGTGCGCGCGGTGCGCGAGGCGTTCCCCGACCTCGCCATTACGCTTGATGCGAACCAGAGTTTTTCCGATCGCGATGCGGACGAGCTGCGCGCGCTCGACGCTTGCAACGTGGCTTGGATCGAGGAGCCGCTTGATCCCCGTCGCGTTTCGGGGTCGGATTCCTCAGATATCTTCACCCGGCTGGCGCGGCTGCAAAGAACCATGCGAACCCCGTTGTGCCTTGACGAGTCGATTGCCCGTCCGGCGGATCTTGCCCGCGCGCTTTCGCACCCCGAACTGAAATGCTATGCCGTGAAGATCGGCAAGTTCGGAGGCGTGCAGCCTGCGCTCGATTTTGTGAACGCAGCGGCTGAGCGCGGCATAGACGTATGGATGGGGGGCATGTACGACACGGGCATCTCCAAGCGTCTGCATGCTGCGTTCCAGACGCTGCCCAACGTTACGGCGCCGGGAGACATAGGGTCGACCGCTCGATATTTCTCGCATGACGTGACCGATCCTCCGTACACGGCTGAACGCGGCCTGGTCACGTTGAACCGGGAAGGCAACCCATACGGCATAGGATGCGATCTCAACCGCTCGGTTCTGGCGAACGTGCTTGTTGGTCGGACAGCGGTCGAATAGCTTTATCCAAAATGTTGCATAACCGTCTGTTCGGAAAGCGATGCAGTGGGGTATGATGCACGGTATCGTACAAAGAGGAACGGGGATTTCATGAGCGCACCCGCAGCGAATCACGCGGCCGCATCAACTTCTGCGGCGGGATCTGGCAGCATTACAGGAGCGGACGGGTCCTCTGGATCGCCGCAAATTCATGGCAACTTAGGAATATTTCGCCTGGTCACTACTGTCATTACGCTGATTGTCGGCGGCGGTGTATTCACGCTGGCGGGTGATCAGGCCGCTGGCGGCGCAAGCGGCGCGGCTATCCTTACGGCATGGAGCATTTCCGGTATCGGCGTGTTGTGCCTGGTGATGACGTTTTATGCACTCTCTCGCATAAAGCCTCAGCTAAAGGGTGGAATTTACAGCTACGCAAGCGCCGGTTTCGGCGACTTTCTGGGGTTCAACAGCGCGTGGGGCTACTGGATCAGCGCGCTTTTGTGCACGGTCAGCTTCTCTGCGCTGCTGTTCGGCGCCCTCTCGTACTTCTTCCCCATTTTCGGCGGCGGAACCAATCTGCCTTCTGTGATCGGGGCCAGTGTTCTCATCTGGTTTTACGTGTTCTTGGTGTCGCGCGGCATCAAAGAGGCTACGGGCGTGAACGCCGTCATCACCATCAGCAAGTTCGTGCCTATTTTCGTCGCCATCACGGCCATCATCTTCTTGCAGAAGTTCGATCCGGCGGTGTTCATGGCAAACCTCACCACGGGTTCCGATCCGGGGCTTCCCTTCTTCGACCAGGTGAGCAGCACCATGATGATCACCATCTGGGTGTTCGTGGGCATCGAGGGCGCCGTGGCCATTTCCGGGCGCGCCAAGAAAGAGCGCGACGTAGGCAAGGCCACTATTATCGCGTTCGTGTGCGTGTTGGCAATCTACCTGATGGTCAGCATGCTCAGCATGGGCGTGATGCCGCTTTCCCAGCTTGCCCAGCTGGAGAACCCGGCTTTGGCGGGCGTCATGGAGTACGCCGTTGGCCCGTGGGGCGCCATGCTCATCAACGGCGGCGTTGTGCTGTCGTTGGTGGGGGCCATGCTGGGATACACGGTGCTGTCGAGCGAGTCCCCGTATGAGGCCGCCGAGCAGGGCGTGTTCATCAAGGCGTTCGCGAAGACCAACAAAAAGGGCGCGCCTATCGTGACGCTGGTGGTCACGAACATCATCATCGAGGTGTTCCTGGTTCTCATGCTGTTCTCGGACAGCACCTACCAATTCTTCTACACGCTTTCGGCGGGAATGATCCTGCTTCCGTACTTGTTGTCGGCGGCGTACTTCGCCAAGATCACGTTCACCGAGCCCGGGGCATTCAAGGGCCGCATCGGCGGCAACATCGTTTTGTGGCGCATTTTCGGAATCATCGGCGTGCTGTACAGCTTCTTTTTGGCGTGGGCAAGCGGGGCGGTGGGCCTTACCATCATGTCGCTTTTGTACGCGCCGGGCATCCTGATGTACATCAAGGGCAAAAAAGAGCGCAACGAGCCTTATCTGGTAAGCCTGCGCGACAAAGTGGTGGTGGCCGTCATCCTTTTGGCTGCGGCGGTTTCCATCGTTCTGATCGCAACCGGGCAGGTTGTTATCTAATTTTCCGCGTTCGAGTGCGCGCGTTCCTTTACACTGGTTCGCAGTAGAAATGCGGCTGGCGGCCGCATGGTAAGGGAACGCGCGGCTTTGTGCTGCGCGACGGACAATCGTGCAAGTACGGAGGAGAACGTGGAACTGCTGGAGGAACGCATCAGGCGTGATGGGGTGGTGAAGTCGGAGGGCGTCCTGAAGGTGGACAGCTTCCTGAACCATCAACTGGACATTGATCTCTTCGATGAGATGGGCGCCGAGTTCAAGCGGCTGTTCGCTGATGCTCCCGTAACGAAGATTCTTACCATCGAGGCTTCCGGCATTGGAATAGCCTGCGTGGTTGCTCGGCATTTCGGGGTGCCGGTGGTGTTTGCGAAGAAAGCTCAGTCGATCAACCTGGATGGCGAGATGTACACCACGTGCATTCAGTCGTTCACGCACGGTCGCGTGTATGACGTCATCGTGTCCAAAAAGTTTTTGGGGCCGAACGACCACGTTTTGATCATCGACGACTTCCTGGCTAACGGGTGCGCGCTGAACGGGCTGATCGAGCTTGTGGACGAAGCGGGCGCAACGGTCGAGGGCATTGGCATCGCGGTCGAGAAGGGCTTCCAGCCGGGCGGTGCCGATCTGCGCGAACGCGGGTATCGCCTAGAGTCGCTTGCCATCGTCGAGAGCATGGATCCGGAAACGGGCGAGATCGGGTTTCGCCGATGAAGACGTTCGCAACCGAGAACCTGTTCAAGCTTGACGGCGACATCCCCCTGCTTCGAGCCGTTCCTTTTGGCGTTCAGCACATCCTTGCGATGTTCGTCGCCAATCTCGCGCCCATCGTCATCGTGGCCAGCGCCGCCGGCTTGAGCGACGGGCAGACCGGCACGCTCATCCAAAGCGCCATGCTGATTGCGGGCATCGGCACGCTCATTCAGCTGTTCCCGTTGTGGCGTGTGGGGTCGGGATTGCCTATTGTCATGGGCATCAGCTTCACCTTCGTGACGGTGCTGTGCGGCATCGTGGCTACGTACGGCTACAACGTGGCTATTGGCGCCATCATCATCGGTGGCATCATCGAGGGCGTTTTGGGCCTGTTCGCGCGGTATTGGCGTCGCATCATATCGCCCATCGTTGCGGCGGTGGTGGTGACGTCCATCGGGTTCTCGCTTTTGGGCGTGGGCGCTGCTTCGTTCGGCGGCGGCAACGGCGCGCCGGACTTCGGTTCTCCGCAAAACTTGCTGCTGGGAACCATCTCGCTTGTTTCGTGTCTGGTGTTTCAGGTTCTGGCCAAAGGCAAGACCAAGCAGTTGTCGGTTTTGTTCGGCCTGATCATTGGCTATGTGGTTGCGTTGGTGCTGGGCGCGGTCGACTTCAGCGGCTTCGAGGGGCTTAGCTTGTTCGCATTCCCCCAGTTCATGCCGTTTGCTCCGGAGTTTAATCTGGGCGCCATCGTTTCGGTGACGCTGATCTTCCTGGTGTCGGCTACCGAGACCATCGGCGACACGTCGGCCCTTACCATGGTGGGCCTGAACCGCGAGGTCAAAGAGAAGGAGCTTTCGGGCTCGATCGCTTGCGACGGTTTCGTCAGCTCGTTGTCGGCGTGCTTCGGGTGCCTGCCCATCACGTCGTTCTCGCAGAACGTCGGCCTGGTGGCCATGACGAAGGTTGTGAACCGCAAGGCTATCGCCACGGGTGCGGCCATCATGATTTTGGCGGCGTTCCTGCCGGTCATCAGCGCGGTGTTCTCGTCTTTGCCTGAGGCGGTGCTGGGCGGTTGCACCATCATGATGTTCGGCAACATTATCGTGAGCGGTTTTCAGATGATCGCGCGGGCGGGCTTCACGCAGCGCAACATCTTGATCGCCGCGCTTTCGCTGGCGGTTGGCATTGGCTTTACGCAGGTGGCGGACTTGTTCGCGGTGTTCCCGGAGCTGATCCAAAGCGTGTTCGCGCAGAACTGCGTGGCCATGGTATTCCTGGTTGCCGTAGTGGCGAACCTGGTGTTGCCCAAAAACATCAAAGTGGAGGGAGATCCGGGGGCGGCTGATTCTATCCAGGGCGACTCGCCTGTTGAGGGTGCCGCTGGGGAGGGGGTTGCTTCAGCCGGGGCGCCCTCGCAGTCTGCTGGCGCGGGAGATTTAGCGCGCGCCTAACATACGACGAAGCGAAGCGAGCGCCGTCGGACCTTGCGGGGTCCGACGGCGCTCGTGCGTGGTGGGTGCCGCGCCGCGCCGGGCGCGGGTGTCGGGTACGCGCATCGGGCGCGGCGGGGCTGCGCGCCGGGCACGGCGGAGGCTGTCGGCGCCGCTGCAGGGATATTGTCGCCCGAAACGTACGGTTTTGCCGCGAAAACCGTACGTTTCGGGCGACAATGCGTTCTTCGTTGCGCGCGGGGCTTGGCCTTAGCAGATGATGGCGAGCTCCCCGGTTTCCGAGTCCATCACGCAGCCCGTGACGCGCACGTGCGGCGGCATGACGGGATGCGCGCGCACCATGTCGACGCTCTTCCGTACGGCCTCCTCGGTATCTCCGAAGCCGGCGAGCCAGTGGTCGAAGTCGATACCGCAATGACGTGCGAAATCAATGCGCTCAGAGGACACGCCGAGCCGT
>NZ_DBFOSR010000029.1:0-15338 GCF_048427265.1 Paraeggerthella sp. | reverse complement strand
CGCGAACGCTGCCGTGGGAGCAATGCGGCGTACTGGCGTCGGGTTTGCTCGCGAAGATTTCGCGGCAGGTTCGTGGGTTTCTCGTTTGAAAATGGTTCCTTCGCGGTTTCACTTTATACTGGGGCATGACACATTGCCGGCTCTCGGATGCAGCGCTGCATGCTGCAGGAGCGAGGCCGTTAGCGCATAGGAGCTGTGTATATGGACGTAATCCTCATGATCGTGTACGCCACGCTGGTGCTGGGCTTTCTCGTGTTCATTCACGAGGGCGGCCATTACCTGGCGGCGCGCGCGTTCGGCGTGCGCGTGACCGAGTTCATGCTGGGCTTGCCTGGCCCCAGCATCGGTTTCACCAAATGGGGCACGAAGTTCGGCGTCACGCCCATTCTCCTGGGCGGATACGCAAAGGTGTGCGGCATGGAGCCGGGCGAGATGAGCCCTCATCTGGAGCAGGTTCTGGCCGCCCTGTACCAGCGCGGCACCGCCAACATGGAGGACATTGCTGCGGACTGCGGCATTACCGACGACGAGGCCTACGAAGCGCTCGAAGAGCTGACGGAGTGGGGGTCTATCGTGGGCCCCTCGAAGAAGGACCAGTACAACACGTATCGAACGCCGGAGTACGTCCCATCCAAGAAGCAGATCAAGGCCGCCCGCGCCGCCGGCCTTCCCGAACCGGTTGCGGGGGCGCTCGGCGAAGCGCGTCCGGTTTCGGATCCGCATGCGTTCTTCGAATCCGAGTACCGGCAGCAGTATCGCAGCCTGCCGTTTTGGAAGCGCGCGATCATTCTGGTAGCGGGCGTTGCCGTGAACCTGTTGTTCGCCGTGCTGCTGTTCATCGTCTTGTTCTCGGTGATCGGGATCGACATGCAAAACCCCACCACGGGCGTTCTGCAGCATGTCGTCGTGGGGCCGATTCAGGCTATCCAGATGGGATTTTCGTACATCGGCATGGTGATCCAGCTGATCGCGGGCCTGTTCAATCCGGCGACTGCGGCCGAAACCATGTCCAATTCCTCGTCCGTTATCGGCATCGCGGTCATGTCGAAAGACGCGTTCGAGGGGGGTCTGGTCAACATCCTCCAATTCTTTGCGGCTATTTCGGTGTCGCTCGGCATCATGAACCTGCTGCCCATCCCGCCGCTTGACGGAGGCCGTTTGGTCATCGAGCTGTTCCAGAAGCTTGCGCGTCGCACGGTGTCCATGAAGGCCCTCAACTACCTTTCGATGGCGGGCATGGCGCTGTTCGTGTGCTTCTTCTTGGTGATGGCGAATCAAGACATCCAAAGGATCATATCGGGCGTCGGCTTCGGCGCGTAAAGCACGCGCTCCGCGAAATCCCTGTGCATTTGCTTCGCCGAGCGGTCAATCAGCGGTAGAATAACCTGCAATGCACTCGTGCGCCCTGTGCCCTTTGGAGCCGGGCGCGGTTCTGCCGCATCGCGTTCGCGATCGGCGGGGATCAGAAACGGAGAAACGATGGCGATCGACGCCAAACCGAACGAACGCACCCGTCGGGTGATGGTCGGCGACGTGCCGCTGGGCGGCGGCGCGCCCGTTGTCGTGCAGTCGATGCTCAACGCGCCGGCCGACGACGTGGCTGCGAACCTGGCCCAGATCCGAGCGCTGGCCGACGCGGGGTGCGAGGTCGTGCGCATGGCCATTCCCCGGCGCGCTTGCCTTGACGCATTCCAGGCCGTGTGCGAGGAATCTCCGCTGCCCGTGGTGGCCGACATTCACTTCGACGCGGGCATCGCGGTCGAGGCGGCGCGACGCGGCGCGGCGAAGCTGCGCATCAACCCCGGCAATATCGGCGGGCTGGCCAAGACCGATGCCGTGCTCGACGCTGCAGGCGAGGCGGGTATTCCCATTCGCATCGGCGTGAACGCCGGTTCGCTTGACGATGCCATTGCGGCCCGCGAGGATCTTTCGCAGCCGGAGAAGCTGGCGCTTTCGGCCGTCGACTACGCGCGCTACTGTGAAAGCCGCGGCTTTCGGGACCTGGTGGTAAGCGCGAAGGCTCACGACGTGATGACCACGGTGCGCACGTACCGCCTGCTCAGCGAAAAGCTTCCGGGCGTTGCGCTGCACATTGGCGTCACGGAGGCAGGCACCACGTTCCAAGGCGTCATCAAGAGCGCGTGCGGCCTGGGGATTCTTCTTGAAGAGGGGATCGGCGACACGCTGCGCATCTCGCTTACCGACGATCCCGTGCAGGAAATTCGCGCATGTTGGACGCTGCTTGCGGCGCTCGACCTGCGCCGTCGCGCCCCCGAGCTCATCAGCTGCCCGACGTGCGGTCGCTGCCAGGTCGACCTTATCGGCATGGCGCGGCAGGTTGAGGATCGCATCGCGGGGCTGGACAAGCCGCTCAAGGTAGCGGTCATGGGATGCGTGGTGAACGGACCCGGCGAAGCTGCCGACGCCGATATCGGCGTTGCGTGCGGCAAGGGGTCGGGCGTGGTGTTTTTACAGGGAAAGGTCGTCCGCAAGGTGGAGGAAGAAGCCATCGTGGACGCTTTGATGGAGGAGATTGGAAAGCTATGACGAATTCGAACATCATGCGTATGAGCCAGCTCTACGCCCCCACGCTCAAGGAAGATCCCACCGATGCGGAGATCGCCAGCCATAAACTGCTGCTGCGCGCTGGCTTCATTCGCAAAACGGCGTCGGGCGTGTACACGTTCCTGCCGCTGGGCAAGCGCGTCCTGTCCAAGGTGGAGGGCATCGTCCGCGAGGAGATGGACGCTATCGGCGCTCAGGAGATCATGATGCCCGCGCTGCAGCCGGCGGAGCTTTGGCACGAGTCCGGCCGTTGGAACGATTACGGCCCCGAGCTCATGCGCCTGAAGGATCGCCACGACCATGAATTCTGCTTGGGGCCCACCCATGAAGAGCTGCTCACCGCGCTGGTGCGCAACGAGCTGCGCTCGTACAAGCAGCTGCCCCTTTCGCTGTACCAGATCCAGGTGAAGTTCCGCGACGAGATCCGCCCGCGCTTCGGCCTTCTGCGCAGCCGCGAGTTCATCATGAAGGACGCGTACAGCTTCCATGCCGACCAGGAATCGCTGCAGCAAACGTATGACGAGATGAGCGAGGCGTACGGCCGCATCTGCGATCGCATGGGCCTTGACTACCGTCCGGTCGAGGCCGATCCGGGTCAGATCGGCGGCAGCGTGACTTGCGAGTTCATGGCGCTTGCCGAGGCTGGCGAAGCGGAACTCGTTCATTGCTCGTGCGGGTACGCCGCGAACACCGAAGCCGGCGACTGCCTGGCTCGCCCGACCGTCTACGACGTTCCGGCCATGGAAAAGGTTGCGACGCCCGACGTCCACACCATCGCCGAGCTGGCTGCGTTCCTGGACATTCCCGAGTCCTCGACGGTGAAGGCGCTTTCCGGCAAGAACGACGAGGGCAAGCTGGTGGTCATGTTCGTGCCCGGCGATCACGAGCTCAACGAGATCAAGGCTGCCCGTGCGGCTGGCGGGTTCACGCTGCTGACCGACGAGGACATGGAGTCCTTCGGCTTGCACAAGGGTTCGATGGGCCCGGTGGGTCTGCCCGAGGATGCGTACGTGATCGCCGCGCGCAGCTTGCAGGCGGTACCGAAGTGGGTCGTGGGAGCGAACGAGGACGGCTATCACTACGTGGGAGCGCAGCTGGGCGTTGACTTCAAGGTGGACGAATGGGCCGACCTGTGCATCGTGCGTCCCGGCGACAGCTGCCCGACCTGCGGGCTTCCGTTGGAGGGTGCGCGCGGCATCGAGGTTTCCCAGGTGTTCCAGCTAGGCGACAAGTACTCGCGCTCCATGGGCGCCACCTTCATGACGGAGGACGGCTCCGAGCAGCCCTTCCTCATGGGCTGCTACGGCGTGGGCGTTTCACGCACCATGGCCGCCATTGTCGAGCAGCACAACGACGAGAACGGCATCAGCTGGCCGCTGACCGTCGCCCCTGCTCATGTGTGCGTCATTCCGCTGACGGTGGGCGATGACGAGGTGCAGCCTGCGGCCGAGAAGCTGGCGGCCGACCTGTCGCGGATGGGCCTTGAGGTGGCTATCGACGATCGCAAGGAGCGCGCGGGCGTGAAGTTCGCCGACGCGGACCTGATCGGCTGGCCGCTGCAGATCATCGTGGGCAAGCGCGGCCTGGCGGAGCAGAAGGTGGAGATCAAGCGCCGTAGCACCGGTGCGCGCCGCGACATCCCCTTGACCGCGCTGACCGACGCGCTTGCGTTCGCGCAGCGCAACTCGAAAGTGTGGGGCTCCGAGGTTTCGCTCTTCGGCAGCTTGTTCGAATAAAAGACGCGCGCAGGTCCAAGGATAGGGTAGGTCGAGACGAGGCAAGGGGGCACGCTTCCCTTGCCTCGTCCGTTTTACCCGGGACATTGCTTGCGCGCTCGTCCATTGAGGAAGAGGGACGTTGTGCAACGCGACATCCAGGCAGTTCTGTTCGATCTCGACGGTACGTTGCTCGATACGTACGATCTTTTGCTGGCCACGTTTCGCTATGCCACGCGCACGGTGCTGGGCGAAGTCGTTCCCGATGAGGCGCTTATGGCCAAGGTGGGGCAGCCGCTCAACACGCAGATGCGGGATTTCACGGACGACGATTCCGTGCACGAGGAGCTGTGCCGCGTGTACCGGGAGCACAACGCCGTGATCCACGACGACCTCATCAGGCTCTTTCCCGATACGATCGACATGCTGAACCGCCTGAAAGACGAAGGAGTCCCGCTTGGCGTGGTCACTTCGAAGCGGCACGATCCGGCGATGCGCGGCCTCGATTGCTTCAACCTGGCAGGCTACTTCGATTTCGTGGTGGGATCCGACGACTGGCCGGAGCACAAGCCGAGCCCCGGTCCCGTTGCCCACGGGTGTCGGCTGCTCGACCTTCGTCCCGAAGCGTGCCTGTACGTGGGCGATAGCCCCTTCGACATGCAGGCGGGCAACGCCGCGGGATGCGCGACGGCGGCAGCGCTCTGGGGCATGTTCTCGCGGGGCATGCTGCTTGGCGAAAGCCCTACGTACGTGTGCGGGCGCTGCTCGGACGTTCCCCCGTTGCTCGGGATCGGTTCCTCTTCCTACCGAGTCTGATTCGGCTGGCCGTACGTTTTAGCCACCCATTGCTCGGTAACGTCCAAGAACGCTTTTGTCGCGGCCGAGGTTGTTTTCATCGAGCGGACGGCGATGCCGATTTCGCGACTCGTTTCCACTTCGGGAGGCACCACGGCTATGGGGAAGGGAGCGTTGCGCAGGATGAGGTCGGGCAGCACGCTGAACCCCAGCCCTGCGCTCACCATACTCATCACCGCATAGTCGCTGTCGACGGTGAAGCGCACGTTGGCTTCCACGCCGTTGTTGCGGAAGAGCGCTTCCATCTCCGACGACGTTCCGCTGAGCAGCCGTATGTAGGGCTCGCCTGCAAGGGAGCGTGTGGGGAAACGCGGCGCGTCGGCCAGCGGATGATCCGGGGGAAGCGCCACGAGCAGGGGATCGTGGCGCAGGGGCAGGGAATCCATTTCCATTTTGATGGGATAGACGAAAAAGCCGCAGTCGGCGTCGCCGCGATATACGGCTTCTTCCAGCGCATCCTCGTCGTCCATGCAGATGAGCTGGAGGTCGATGCCGGGATGCTGGGCCAGAAACGTTTTCGCTATGCCTGGAAACCACTGGGTTGCCGTGCTGGTGAAAGCCGCTACGCGGACGATGCCGCTTTCCAGATGCTTGAGTTCGGCCAAACGCGCTTCCAGCTGTCGTTCGCTGTTGCAGACGTTTTGCATCCAGGGCAGCAGGTCCTGGCCCTCCGCCGTGAGGCGCGTGCCGCCGTACTCCCTTACCAGCAAGGTGACGCCCAGATCTCGTTCGAGCGAGTTTACAAGGTAGCTTATGCCGGCTTGGGTGTATCCAAGGTCGTGCGCCGCCTGTTTGAAGCTGCCCGTTTCGGCTACTTTGAGAAGCGCCTCGTATTTCTGATTGCCCATACCGTTCGCCTTTCGCGTCGATATCGTGATTCTCGCGTTTATTGCGCAAACGAACAAGGGGTATGACATGGCTTTACAAGAATTACTTTAATTTTTGAAAAGATAGTCTCGTTTTACTTTTTATAGCCGAACCCGTAGTATGTCGGAAATTCAATCGTAGTCGTGCAAGGCTTCTTGATAGAAGTCTTTTATTTCGTACGCTGTCTGTCGCACCGTCGCGCACGTGGAAGGAGGAGTTGTGGCGAATCGTTCGATCAAGCGTTGGCCTTACGTGGCTCTTGTCGTTTTGCAGACCGTTATCTTCGGGTCGGGCAACGCCATCACGAAGATGGCGTACGACAGCATCACGCCGCTGTGGTGCCTGGCCATTCGCTTCGGCTTGGCGCTGCTCGTGTTCGCGCTGTTCTTCGGTCCGCGTATCGTGCGCCAGGTCAAGGGCGTGCGCTTGCGCGTTTGGGTGCCTTCGGCCGTATGCATGGCGCTTGCGTACCTCACCTGCAACGTGGCGCTCGATTTGACCACGGCCACCAACGTGGGCTTTCTGGTTGCTTTGCCCGTGGTGTTCGCGCCGCTGCTCTTTTCAGTGGTGAATCGGCGCCGGTACCCTCTGGCCTTCATCCCGTTTCAAGTTGCCGTCGTCGTGGGGCTGTATCTGCTGTGCAACAACGGCGGGGCTCTGACTTTCGGATGGGGCGAGGTCCTGGGGCTTCTGTCCTCCGTTGCGTTGGCGGGGGCGCTCGTGTTCGGCGAGCGGGGGTTGGCCGAGCTTGACGCGGTTGCCGTGGCCGGCACGCAAATAGCCATGTCGTTCGTCGTGTCCCTGGTTTGCGCGCTCGCGTTCGAAGCGCCGGTTAATCTGGCTGCCGTGCAGCCGATCGCGTGGGGCACTATCGCGTTTTTGGCCCTGCTTTCTACGTGCCTGACGTTTTTGCTGCAGAACTTGGCGTTGACGGCGCTGCCGTCGTCGTCGGTGTCGCTGCTTTTGACGGGAGAGCCCGTGTTTACCGCCGTGTTTTCGTTCGTCCTGCTTGGCGAGGTGCTTTCCGCTGCCGGTTTTGCCGGGGCCGTCGTTATCGTGTGCGCCGTGATGGCCGCCACGTACGTAGAGGGCCGTCAAGCCTCCGGCGCGCGCGAGCATGCGCTGGCTGCGCGAGGCGCGCTCGAGGGCGTGGCTTCCGCACGCGTGGCGGCTCTTGGGGCGGAAGCCTCGCACGCGGCGCTGCCCGACCAACTGGCGCTCGCCCGCGAGAACGCTGCATAGCGGCGGTTCGCATTCAGTTCGGGGCTTCGCTTCTCTGCATTTGCATTCACATGACGGTTTCCTTGCGCGCATTGCCCTTTTCGCCGATTTAGTGCATCATGATTGCAAAGGCTGGGTTTTCGATTGCCCGGCGAATCGCAGGCGAAGGAGGCATCCATGGCTAACCTCAGCGACGGATTCAAAGACATTTTCTTGGCCGGTATCGGCGCTATGGCTATTACCGGGGAGAAGACCAAGGAGCTTGTCGATCAGTTGATCGCAAAGGGCGAACTCACGGTTGATCAAGGCAAAGAGATCAACACCGAGCTCAAGCACAAGGCCGAGGACGCCGTGTCCGCCATGCGCTACGACATGCTCGAGGCGCGCATGGTCGCTATGACGCCCGAAGAGCGAGCCGAGTTCGCCGCCAAAGCCGCGGAGTTCGCTGCGAAGGCGGATTCCAAGCCGGCCGACGTCGAAGTGGGCGATGCGTCTTGCGTCGAGGTGGACGATCCTGCCAAGAGCGAAGAGCGTGCTGACCAGCAGGTTTCCGGCGCATAGCGTGCGAATGAACGCATGATCGACAACACCGTACTCAAGCACTTCTTCAGCACCGGCGCGGACATCGATCCGGAAGGGCGCTTCAATCTCAACCGGAAGACGAGGGCGCGCCGGCTGAAGGAGATATATTCGATCCTTCAGAAGCATCGCGTGCTGCACGGCTTCACGCCCGAAGGCTTCCGAGCCATGCTGGAAGATCTGGGCCCGAGCTTCGTCAAAATCGGGCAGACCCTTTCCACGCGCTCGGAGATTCTTCCGAAGGCTTACTGCGACGAGCTTGCAAAGCTGCAGATGGAGTGCGACCCTCTGCCGTTCGACCAGATACTCGCTGCGCTCAATGACATGTACGGCGATGCGCAAGGGGATTTGTTCGACGCCATCGACCCCACGCCGCTTGGCAGCGCGTCGCTTGCGCAGGTGCACAAAGCTCGCCTTGCGACGGGGGACGTCGTGGCCATCAAGATACAGCGGCCGGGCGTGAAGGCCACGATGGCGCAGGATATCGACATCATGCGCACGATGGCGCGCCAGGCGTCTCGCTTCATGAAAGACGAGCAGATGCTCGATCTGCGCGACGTGGTCGAGGAGCTGTGGGCCACGTTTCTTGAGGAAACCGACTTCCAGCGTGAGGCGGCGAACCTTGAAGAGTTCGCGCGCTTGAACGCGAACGTGGCGTTCGTCGACAGCCCTCGGGTGTACCCGGAGCTTTGCAGCGAATACGTGCTGGTCATGGAATATATCGACGGCATTCCCATCTTGGCGGTCGACCGGTTGCACGCCGCTGGGTATCAGCTTGAAGAGATCGGCGAGAAGATCCTCGACAACTATGCCACCCAGATTCTCGATCACGGGTTTTTCCATGCCGACCCGCATCCGGGCAACCTGCTTATCCGCAATGGCAAAGTGGTGTATATCGACCTGGGCAACATGGGTCGCCTGTCGCCGCGCGACCGTGCGGGCTTCGGCAGCATCATAGAAGCGGTGGGCATGCAGGATTCCGCGGAGCTTAAAGATGCTCTCATGTCGTTCGCCGCCTCGAAGGACAACGGGGTGATCGACCATACGCGTTTCCTGGCCGACCTCGATTTGCTGCTGAGAGACTACGGGTCATGCGATGTGGCCGATATCGACATTGGCGAGTTTCTTGCCGATATCCTTATGCTCACGCGTTCTTGCAAGGTCACGCTGCCGTCCTCTATCACCAGCGTGTCGCGCGGCATCGTGACGTTGGAAGGAACCATTGCGCCGTTCATTCCCAATGAAAGCGTCGTCGGCATCATCAACGCGCATATTCAACGATCGAAGGATCCGCAAGACAAGCTGATCTCGGCCGTCGAGGATCTGGTGCTTGCGCTGCGCTCGTCCGCGAACGGCGCGCTCGGCGCGGCCCAGTACTCAGGTGAAGCGCTCAAGATGCTCACGCGCGGGCAGCTGAAGATGAACATGGAGGTGCTTGGATCCGAAGCGCCGCTGTCCAAGCTGGCCAAGATCATCAACCGCTTGACCATGGGAATCATCATCGCCGGGTTGTTCATCGGCTCGTCCATGCTGTCGCTGTCCACAATGGAGCCCCGGCTTCTGGGCGTGCCCGTCCTGGCGTTCTTCGGCTATCTGGGTGCTGCCATTTTGTCTATCTGGGTGATCGTCGACATTCGACGCCGTAGAGTTTGAGGCTTTTCGCCGAGGGATGCGCGACCGGATGGGCCGATGGGTCTCGCGGTGTGGGCGGGCGTTCGCGGGTTCAGCGGTCTCGCAGCGCGGCCGCGCGATGCGGGAGGGAGGCCCCTGGCTTCCGCTGCGAAGACGCTATCCAACGGAGGGGTCGGGCTTACGCACGAAAAACCGCTCCCGCTGGCAGCTTTTGACGGTTTGAGGTCGTCGAGTCGAGTGCTGCTCTTGTTGGCGCTCAACCCGATTTTCGTTTTTCCTGCTCACAGCTTCGGCTTGGCGCGCTGCACTTTCGCGAGCGCTCTTCACGGGCGATCAAACGACCTCAAACTGCAAGAACCTGCCAGCGAGGGCGGTTTTTCGTGCGCAAGATCGCGTTTGGCGCGATCGTTTGCCCGAGCGCCCGGTGGGCCCTGCGACCACGCGGCCGGGCGTTCGCTTCGCGGCGGGTTTCAGATGGATCGCTCGTGGTAAGGAGCCTTGTTCAACGCCCTGTGGAAACGCCTGTGTCGACGGTTTCCGCATGGTGTGCGTTTGCATTCGGTGCGAACGCGCGAATGGGCAGTGCGAGCGTGAAACCGCAGCTTGCGATTGTGCGACCTGCGTTGCTCCCGAGAGCGCAACCAAAAGTTGCGCAAGATTCCAACTGAAATTGGTCGCGCTCGAAGCGTTGCAACCGTACTCTTTTCAATACGCTATGATGAGCGAAACGAGAAAGGGAGCACGATGAACGTAGAGATCGCGCAGCGTCTGGCCGAGCGTCGCAAACAAGCCGGGTTGTCTCAGGAGGCTTTGGCCGAGAGGCTGGGCGTGTCGCGTCAGGCCGTGTCGAAATGGGAGCGGTCCGAGTCTTCCCCCGACACCGATAACCTGATCGCGCTCGCGCAGTTGTACGGGGTGTCGCTGGACGATTTGCTGTACGTGGACGAAGGCATGCAAGATGACGTGATATTCGAGGCGGCCGACCGGGCTTCCGAGCGCGAGGCGACGGCCTGCGAGAATCGCGATGAGCCCAGTGCGAAGGAAGCGCCTGCGGACGACGAGGTCCCGAATACGGAGAACCCTTCCAAAGTGCGCATAGGCGTCGGGGGCATCCACGTGGAGGACGGCGCGGAGAAAGTTCATATTTCCTGGCGCGAAGGAATTCACGTAATCGATGGAGAGAAGGGCGAAGAGGTGCATGTCGGGTGGAACGGCGTGCATGTGAAAAGCCCTAAGAACGGCCCGGATGACGACGAGGTCTTCATCGACGGCGATAACGTGGTCATCAACGGCGAGCAGTTCGATAGCTGGCACGACGCTCACGCCAAGTACGGCCATCGGGGCAGTGGCCGGTGGGACGATCCGTGCGGCTACACCGTGCAGGGCGAGCGCTTCGAGACGCTTGACGATGCCCGCGCGAAGTACGGTGACGAGGTGGGGAAGAGCATCCCGGTTCGCAAGCATTATCTGCGCGAGTTCGAGCGGTCGTGGCTGAAGTTTCCCTATCCGTTCGTGGTTATTCTGGCGTACCTGCTGATCGGCATTATGAACGGGCAATGGGGGATGGGCTTGTTCCTGTTCTTCACCGTGCCGCTGTACTATATGGTGGGCCATGCTGTGGGGCGTCGGCGCATCGCTCCGCTTATTGCCGGAGCGTATCCGCTGGGAGTGACGGCTTGGTTTTTCTACATGGCGTTCGTCTTGAGCCAGCCGCATCCGGCTTGGGTGGCGTTTCTGACCATCCCGTTGGTGGAGTGGCTTGTGTTCAGCCTTTCCCATTGGTGGCGCGATCGCAAGCGTCGCAAAGCCGCTGCTCAGAGCGCCCCTATCGACGTGTAGGGGGAAGGTGCGGGATGGATTGCCTCTTTTTCAGCCGTTATTTCTTCCCTGTATGTAAAAGCGCCCCGGTCGTTAACAACCGGGGCGCTTTATCGTAGATTGTACGTTTCGGGCGGCTTAGACGAAGCGGCTGTAGTCGTACGTAGCGGGCTTGTTGTGCTTGCTACGCTGCTTCTTGGCCTTCTCGTTCGCCTGATGCTCGGCGTTGCTCTTCTTCGAGACGCGCTTGGCCGCGTTGGAGTAGTTCTTGGAAACGTTCTCGCGCTTCTGGCCCTCGAACTTGCGATCGAAGCCTCCCTCGCGCTTCGGTCCCTCGCTGCGCTTGCCTTCGGGGCGGTTGCTGCGTCCGGGACGGTTGTCCTGGTCGCGCTTGCCCGCAAAGCTCTTGCCTTCCGAGCGCTTCCCATCGAAGCTCTTGCCGGCGGGGCGCTTGTTGTCGCGGTTGCCGTCGCGTCCGCTTGCGGAGGAGCGGTTGCCGTTATAGGAGCGGCCGCTGCTCTTGCCGCCCTTGCCCTTGTAGCCGCCGCTGCGCTGGCCCGCGCCCTTTTTCGGCTTCTCGAGCACGGAAAGGCTCAGCTCGTAGGTTTCCAGCTCCATAAGCGGGATATCCTTGCCGATCAGCTTCTCGATGTCGCGCATGGTGCGGCTGGACTCGCGGGTGACGAAAGAGATGGCGTAGCCCTGCTCGCCCGCGCGGCCCGTGCGGCCGATGCGGTGCACGTAGTCCTCGGGCATGTCGGGCAGGTCGAAGTTGATGACGTGGTCCACGTCGGGCACGTCGATGCCGCGCGCCAAAACGTCGGTAGCCACCAGGATGGACGTCTTGCCGCGACGGAAGTTCTCGAGCGCGCGACGACGCTGGCCCTGGCTTTTGTCGGAGTGGATGGACTCGGCGCGGAAGCCGGCGTCGCACAGCGCCTCGGCGCAATCCTCGGTGCGGTTCTTGGTGCGGGCGAACACGATGACGCGCTCGGAGCCCTTTTCGTTCAGCACGGCTTGCAGCAGTTCGGGCTTCTCGTGGTTCTTGATGGGCATCATGAACTGCTCGACCGTTTTGGCGGTCTCGCCGTTGCGGGCGATCTCGACAATCGCGGGGTCGTTCAAAAGCGAGCCCAGGTTCTTCTGGATCGACTGATCGATGGTGGCCGAGAACAGAAGCGTCTGGCGGCATTCCGGCGTAGCGTCCACAATGGTGGTGACGTCGGGCAAAAAGCCCATGTCAAGCATGCGGTCGGCCTCGTCAAGCACCAGCGTTTCGACGCTCTTCAGGTCCACTACGCCACGCGACATGAGGTCCTTCAAGCGGCCCGGGGTGGCGATGAGCACGTCGGTGCCGCCGCGCAGCTCCTTGATCTGCGGGCCGTAGGGCGTGCCGCCGAAGACCGTGGTCACGAAGTGGCCGGTCTTGCGCGAGATCTGCATGCAGGTGCGAGCGATCTGCTGCGCAAGCTCGCGGGTGGGGCTGACTACCAGCACGCGAGGCGCGCGGTTGCGGCCCTTGAGGCGGGGCAGGGTGGACAGCGTGGGCAGCAGGAACGCGGCGGTCTTGCCGGTGCCGGTGCTGGCGGCGGCAATCAGGTCGCGGCCTTCCATGATCAGCGGAATGGACTGCTCTTGTACGGGGGTGGGGTTCTCGTAGCCCAGACGCTCAACTGCGGCAAGCGCAGCTTCGGAAAGGCCGAGGTCGGCAAATTTGGACATATTCTGTTCCGTTCTCTTCGTGCGCGCCTTCATGCGCGCTGGTTGTTCGCATGCGCCCTCAGCTCCCCCTGCAAGAAGGGGACGGCTCTAAGCGCTGCCCTGTTCGCACCCGCTCCTGCGGCGTGCATTGCGCTTGACCCGAGCCGCTTATCTCAATCTGTTTGGCGAAACTATGCGAACGCGCGAAAAGAAACGAGAAAGAATTTCGTGTGAAGCGACCATCTAGTATGGCCCTTGCGGCTTCATATAGGAAGAGAGAACGCCCAGAAACACGTTGAATGTGTGCGAATCTCCACGGAAGCCGGGTCTGGCGACTGCACGTTTGGCCTTGCCCGTTTAGTAGTGACGGGCGCATGGAAGACGCTCGCGGTGGTTTGCCTACCGTCTGCGGTACACAAGCGTCGTATTGCCAAAGGAAGCAAAATTTCCTGCCGAAATGATAGGTTTTTCGATGGATGTAGGAGCTGTGTTGATCTCGAAAAAAATTTACGCAAAACGATAAATGATAATTTTACAAATATGTAGTTGATCTGCGAAAACAAAAAATCGGGGGGGGGGGTGCTTTTTGCCATATGCCAAATTCTTGTTGCTAAAGCGACATCTTGCCAGTATGATTGGAAAAGTTGAGAGACTTAATACATATCAACCGATTCATGCTATAAACCTGTCGAATGTAGCGTGCGTCGGGGAGGCAAGAGCGCGAAAGCGCTCTTTTAACGACAAGCGAGAACGGAACAGCTGAACCTTTTATGGAACCGCGTGATAACTACAATCGCACGACGTCCGGCAGACACGGTGCTCCCGAGCAGCCTGGTCGCCCTTACGACCAGTCTCGTAGGGCGAACGGTGCTGCATCTGTTCCGGGTGCAAACCAAGGCATGCCCCAAGGAGGTCAGCGCCCTTATGGGGCCCCGACCCGGCCGGTGCAGGGCGGCTACCATCCAGCGGGCGTTCATTCCGGCCAGCCCTCCGGGTACCCTTCCTCGAACGACGACATCATTCGCGTCCGCAAAAAGCGTCGCAAGCATAAGAAGCTCAAGCGCGCACTGCTCATCATCGCCGTTGTGCTGGTGGTCCTCGTTGGAGGTACCGCTGCGTATGCGGGCTGGTACACCAGCACGCTTGCCAACAATATGGCCATGGACGCTCAAGAAAAGTCCCAGCTCGATACCGTTTTGACCCCTGCCGACAATCAGCAGAAGCCTTTCTACGTGCTGCTGGTGGGTTCGGATAACTGGGAAACGTACGGCGAGCGTTCCGACGCGCTTGTTCTGACGCGCGTCGATCCCGTCAGCCATGCCATCACCATGGTGTCCGTGCCGCGCGACACGCCCTACATGCTCAATGGCAGCAAAACCAAGATCAACCAGGCGTTTGCCGAAGGCGGCGCCGTGGGCGCGGTTACGGCCGTGCAGCAACTGACCGGCGTTCCCATCACCTACTATGCCGAGATCGAGTTTGCCGGCTTGGCCGAGTTCGTCGACTCCATGGGCGGCATCTACGTGGATGTTCCGTACACCATCGACTACGAGGTGTACACCAAAGACCAGCCCGCCGTCCATATCGAGGCCGGCAACCAGCTGCTCGATGGCAACGAATGCGTCGCCCTTGCGCGCATGCGCACCGCGTACGGCGACGACCAGGATGCCGTACGCCAGTCCAACGTGCGCGCTATGGTCATGGCTTTGCTGAAGAGCGTGCTCCAGGCGCCGCCGGCAGAGATCCCCGGTTTGGTGCAGCGCCTTTCCGCATGCGTGACCACCAACATGGAGCTGCAGACCATGATTTCCCTGGCCATGGATTTCGCTCAGTCGGGAAGTCCTGCCATCTACACCTGCACCGGCCCCTACAAGGGCGATATCGATCCGGATACGGGACTGTGGCTGTGCTACGAGGATCCCGAAGGTTGGAAGGCTTTGATGGAGGCCGTCGATGCGGGCAAGGATCCAGAATCTGTGGGGCTGAAGGTTGAAGGTAAGTAGCGGGACGCCGCTGATAATAGAAAGATGAACGCATGACACTGCTCGAACTGTTCAAACTGCTTCGCAAGCACCTGGCCTTGGTCATTGTGCTCCCGATCGTCCTTGCTGTAGCAACGGCGGGCGTGAGCTGGGGCCTTCTTGACAACCAGTACACGGCCAAGGTGTCCGTGTACGTCCTGAACTCCAAGGAAAAGGAAGGTACGGCTAATACCACCGCCTACAACGACCTGACCGCCAGCCAGCTCATGGCCAACGACATTGCCACCCTGGCGAAGTCGGACACCGTGCAGGAGAAGACGGCTCAGTCGCTTGGCATGGAGTCGCTGAAGGATTACAAGATCTCCGTCGAGTCGAGCACTACCACGCGCGTCATCGACATATC
>NZ_DBFOSR010000028.1:0-6693 GCF_048427265.1 Paraeggerthella sp. | reverse complement strand
GAACTAGACGATCGTTCACAAGTCCACCACAAGAGATCCCCTCTTATACGCGCTGACCTCCTGCGTTTGCTAGAATGAAAAGACTTACGTGAAAGAAGGTATCATGCTGTCCGGTGACATGGAAAAACTGTATCCTTCCGCAAAGATACTCGTGAAAGAGTGCGTAGCCAGCAGGCTGCACGCGAAGGATGCTACTCTGTACGGCTTTTCCGAAGAAGCGCGCGCATGCGCCGAGAACTATATGGGATGGACGGATCTTGCAAGCAATCCGCCTTGTCCTCTGTCCGAGATCCAGTCGTTCGCCGACTCGATCATCGCGCAGGGCCTCGAAACGGTCGTGCTCATTGGGCAAGGCGGCTCCACGCAGGCTCCCATGACCATTACCAAGTACAACAAGCCGGACTCGTCTGCAGTCACGTTCCGCACGCTCGACTCCGATTCCCCGGTGCGCGTGCGGGCGATGCTCGCCGAAGCCGACCCGCACACCACGCTGTTCATCATCTCGTCGAAAAGCGGCGGCACCATCGAGCCGCGTCTGGCTCTGCGCGCCGTGCGCGATGCGGTAGCCGACCGCATCGGCGAGGAAGAGCTGGTGCAGCATTTGGTTGCCATCACCGATCCCGGCTCCCAGCTTGAGCGCCAGGCGCGCGAAGAGGGCTGGGCTGCGGTGTTCTCCGGCGAACCTACGGTGGGCGGGCGCTTCTCGGCGCTGTCGGTGTTCGGCCTGCTTCCCGCAGCGCTTGTGGGCATCGATCTTCAGGAGTTTATGCGGCACGCGGTCGAAGCCGAGCATCAGTGCAGCGAAGACGCCATCGACAACCCGGCCATCGTGCTTGCGGCGTTCCTGTACGACAACTACCTGCAGGGTCGCAACAAGTTCTCGTTCTTGACGCAGAAGCGCGGCCGCGTGCTGGGCTTGTGGATCGAGCAGCTGGTGGCCGAGAGCCTGGGCAAGGAAGGCCAGGGCATCCTGCCGAACATCGAGGTTGACACGCTGCTGCTCAAGAAGGATCCGGGCGATCGCAGCGTCATCACGTACCTGACGAAGACGGACTTGTGGGACGAGCGCCGCAACTTCGAGATGAGCCTGTCCTACATCGACCCCGCTATCCCTCGCCAGAACTATCGGATCGACTCCGTCGAGGAGCTGGCCGAGCATTTCGTGATGTGGGAATGCGCCATCGCCATGTGCGGCTACCTGATGCGCGTGTGCCCCTTCGATCAGCCCGACGTTGCGTCGGCTAAGGCGGTCGTGCTCGACATTCTGCGGGACGGCCAGCCTGAGCCCGATTTCGTTCAGGACTTCATCGGGGACGTGCTCATGGGCGAAGCCGAGGTGCGCTTGGCGCCCTGCTTCAAAGACTGCACCGACATTCGCGGTGCCTTGCGCGCGCTGCTGAGCAGCATCCAGCCGGGCGATTTCTTTGCGCTCAACGCGTTCTTGCCGTTTACCGGCGAAGGTCGGCGCGAAGCGCTCGAGACCATTCGTCATGGCGTAGCCGACAAGCGCGGCGTGGTATCGTGCTTGGAAGTGGGACCTCGTTACTTGCATTCCACGGGTCAGCTTCACAAGGGCGGTCCGAACTGCGGCGTGTTCTTGATCCTGTCGGCAGACGAGCTGAAGGACATCCCGCTCAAGCAGGAGGCCGAAAGCCTGGGATCGCTGGCGAAAGCGCAGGCTTCGGGCGACCTGCTCACGCTGGCCGAGCGCGGTCGGCGCGTAGTGCACCTGCACTTGCCCGACAACTCGGGCGTGACCCTGCGAGCGCTGGCCGAGGTGGTCACGAGCATTCTGGAGGAACTTGACGCGCGATAATCTTTGGGAGGCGTATTCATGAAAGAAGCGCTCAACATACAAGTCAAAGGTATCGTACAAGGGGTGGGCTTCCGCCCCTTCGTCTATCGTTTGGCTAAAAAATACCTGATCAACGGATGGGTTTTGAACGCTACCGACGGCGTGTTCATCCATGCCGAAGGAGATTCGAAGCTGCTTGACGAGTTCGTGATAGAGCTGTCGGAGAACCCGCCGGCGGCGTCGCAGGTGAACGAGATCGAGCTCAAGGAAGTTCCGCTGGAAGACTTCGAGTCGTTCGACATTCGGTTTTCCGATGCGGGCGAAGTCGAGCGAACCACGCTTGTCTCGCCCGATCTCGCAACGTGCGACGATTGCGCGCGCGAGCTGTTCAACCCGAACGACCGCCGCTATCGCTATCCTTTTATAAACTGCACGAACTGCGGGCCGCGCTTCACCATCATCGAGAAGCTGCCCTACGATCGCAAGAGCACGTCCATGAAGGATTTCCCCATGTGCGCGCGCTGTTCGTCGGAATACGCCGACCCGCTTGACCGTCGTTTCCATGCGCAGCCCGATGCGTGCTTCGAGTGCGGTCCGCATATCAGCTGGCGCGAGCACGAGGGCGGGGCCGTCGACGCTCCGTTAACCGAGGCGCTGTGGGGGGCGACGCGCGAGCAGAGCGATGCGATTTTCGCGCGCGCCGTCGAGCTGCTGCTGGCAGGCAAGATCATCGCCGTGAAGGGCCTGGGCGGGTTTCACTTGGTGTGCGACGCCAACAACGCGGACGCGGTTGCGCTGCTGCGCACGCGCAAGCATCGCGAAGGCAAGGCGCTTGCGGTCATGGCGGCCGACGTCAAGGCGGCGCGCGCCGTATGCGAGGTGAACGAAGTCGAGGCGGGCGTGCTCGCATCGACGTCTCGACCCATCGTCTTGCTGCGCAAGCGCGCCGACGCGCAGGTGGCGCCCGGCCTTGCCGACGGTCTCTCCGAGCTGGGCGTGATGCTGCCCTACACCCCCGTCCAGCACCTGCTCCTGCACGATTTCGCCCATGCAGGCAGCTCGAAAAACCAGGGACGGGGCCTTGTTCCCCTGCTGGTAATGACGTCGGGCAACGTGCACGACGAACCCATCGTCATCGACGACGAAGACGCGTACGGCAAGCTGTTCGGCATTGCGGACGCGTTCTTGGGGCACGATCGCGCCATCCGCACCCGCTACGACGATTCGGTTGTGCGCGTCATCAGCGCTGGTGGTGCGGGCGATGCGGTGCAGTTCATCCGCCGTGCTCGCGGGTATGCGCCGTTGCCGCTTTCGCTGGCTTGTCCCAAGCCGGAGGAAGACCAGGCTGCGGCAAGCCCTGCGGCTGCCAGCCGGCAGGGCAAACGAGAAGCGCCGTCTATCCTGGCGGTGGGTCCCGAGCAGAAGAACACCTTCACTCTGACGCGTGACGCCGAAGCGTTCGTGTCGCAGCATATCGGCGACATGGAAAACGCCGAAACCTACGATGCGTGGCTGGCGGCGAAGGATCGCTACCAGCAGCTATTCGAGATTTCCCCCCAGCGTTTGGCGTGCGATCTGCATCCCGAATACCTGACGACGAAGTGGGCGCACGAGGAAAGCGCCGCGCGCCAGGTTCCGCTGGTCGAGGTGCAGCATCATCACGCGCACGTTGCGTCGGTGTTGGGAGAGCACGGGCTGTTCGGTCCCGCGTGCGGAATCGCCTTCGACGGCACGGGCTATGGCGTTGACGGGGCTATCTGGGGCGGCGAAGTGCTCCTGGCCAATGCGTCGGCGTTCGAGCGGTTCGCGAACTTCGCGTACGTGCCCATGCCGGGCGGCGCGGCCGCGGTGAAGCACCCGCTGCGCATGGCGTACGGCGTGCTGTGGGCATTCGACCTGCTGGAGCATCCTGCGGCGGCGGACGTTCTTGCGGCGCTGGGGCCGCAGGCCGCTTTGTGCGACCAGATGATCGAGCAAGGGATAAACACGCCCATGACCTCGTCGGTCGGCCGCTTGTTCGACGCGGCGAGCGCCCTTTTGGGGGTGTGCGTGGAGTCACGCTACGAAGGCGAACCGGCTATCTTGCTGGAAGGCGCTCTTTCCGCCCCGGCTTCGACCGATGCGAACGGCAAGGCGTCCGATTCCGATGCGGACGATCGCTACGCTATCGCGGTGATTAAGAACACGGCAACCGAGAGCAGCACGGCGCAGGACACGTCGGTCGTCCTGTTCGACGCGGCCCCTGCTTTCGAAGCACTGCTTGACGACAAGGCCGCCGGCGTGCCCGTTTCCCTGATCGCCCGTCGCTTCCATGACGCGTTCGCCCAGGCTGTCGTTGCGGCGGCGGAACTGGTTCGCGGGCTGTACGGCATCGACGTGGTGGCCCTTTCCGGTGGCGTGTTCATGAATCGCTACCTGGTTGAACGCGCGCTCGCTTCCTTGGAGGCGGCTGGCTTCACGGTTGCCGTCAACCGTGATCTGCCGCCCAACGACGGCTGCGTTTCCTTCGGCCAGGCTGTGGTAGCATGGGCCTCGAACGACGAGGGCGGGCAAGCGTAGCGCTCGCATATATAAGAAAGAAGGCATGACCATGTGCTTGGCAATACCCGCGAAAGTGATCGAGCTCAAAGACGATCGTCTGGCAACGGTCGACATCTTGGGCGTGACGCGCGACATATCCCTTGACTTGACGCCGCAGGCGGCCGTCGGCGATTTCGTGCTGGTGCATGCAGGGTTTTCCATCGAGGTGGTCGACCCCGACTTTGCTCAGGAAACCATTGATCTGATCAGGGAGTTTCCCGATCTTGCCGGCGACGAGATTCCTGCCTAGGGGGAGCCATGGCCAATCTTGAACAAGAGCTGGCAGCGTTCAAGGATCCGAAACTGGCGCGGGGTTTGATCGATTCCATAGGCAAGCTGGCGCCTGCCCAGGGCGCTACGCTCATGGAGGTGTGCGGAACCCATACGGTGGCTATCGCGCGCAACGGCATTCGGAACCTCATGCCCGAAAGCGTGCGGTTGGCATCGGGTCCCGGTTGCCCGGTGTGCGTGACCTCGAACAAGGATATCGACACGGTGATCGCGCTCACGCGCGTCCCGAACGTCACCATTGCCACCTTCGGCGACATGACGCGCGTGCCAGGCTCAACGTCGAGCCTACTCAAGGAGCAGGCGTCGGGACGTTCCGTGCAGATCGTGTACTCGCCGCTCGATGCTATTGCCTTGGCGCAGCAGCAGCCCGAGCGCCAGATCGTGTTCGTGGGAGTGGGCTTTGAGACCACGACGCCCTTGGTGGCCATGGCCATCAAGCGAGCCGCCGCGCTGGACCTGAAGAACTTCAGCGTGTTCGCCGCGCACAAGAACATGCCGGGCGCGCTGGAGGCCATCATCAACGATCCGCGCCTTTCGGTGGACGCGCTTATCCTGCCTGGCCACGTAAGCACCATCATCGGCGTGGAGCCGTACCGCTTCCTGGCTGAGAAGTACGGCATTCCGGGAGTCATCACTGGGTTCGAACCCGTTGACGTGCTGCAAGGCATCGCCATGATCATGCGTCAGCTTCACGAGGGTCGCGCAGACATCGAGATAGCGTATGCGCGCGGCGTCATGCCGCAGGGCAACCCCGTTGCGCTGGCGGCCATCGACGAGGTGTTCGAGACCTGTCCCGCTACGTGGCGCGGGTTGGGGGAGATATCTGGATCGGGGTACCGCATTCGCGAGCGGTTCGCTCGGTTCGATGCCGTAAGACGCTTTGCGCCGTCCGTGGAGCCTACGCAGGATCCGAAGGGCTGTCGTTGCGGCGACGTGCTGCGCGGCATCATGGCGCCTGACGAGTGCCCGCTGTTTCGCACGGTATGCACGCCCGAAAACCCTGTGGGTCCATGCATGGTTTCAAGCGAAGGCAGCTGCGCCGCTTATTACCGATATTACTAGCGGGCAAGGGCGCGTCCCGGTGCTTGCGGTGGGACGCGCCCTTGTTCGAGGATTTTGCGGTGCGCTGCGCCGTGCGGCATGCTGCTCGGCCGCGCGCCCAAAACCGATTCGTTTTGGCAAGGTGCTCAACTCTGTGCTTTTTCTTGCACCCTGCTTAAAGTTGGCAATAAATTTTTTTGCTTCGATATTGTGCATGCAGGGACGGTTTGCAGGGCGTTTTAGAGCCGCATCGTTGTGCATGCCCCCTCAATTTTTTTCACGTTTTATACGAGCGCTTCTGAATATAATCGGGAAATATCCAATATGGGGGCAAAAATTGCATAATGGCCCGAAATAGCGCGTTCTCAATTATTGTGCAGTTGAACAATAATGATTTCAAAATGGTTAAAACTATTCGTAAATTTCATGTTGCAGGTGAACAAAAAAGATGGTATAACTTGCTCATCGGCAAATCTGGCAAACATGCCACGGTAGGATTCCGAGGAGCTTTCATGAACCATCTGTCTCCAAAGTTCTCCTGCAGCCGCGGCACTTTTGCCGGCTGAGCTGCAGTACACAATAGTGTGCCACCCATTTTAGGCAACGCAGGATGCGCTGCCGGAGAAAGGAGACTGTCATGGCGAAGATAGTCAATTCTTGGAACGACTGGGATCCGTTGAAGCGCGTGATCGTCGGCCTCTGCGACAACTCGGTCATCCCGCCCGAGGAGCCCGCGACCTCCGAGAAGGTGCCCGTCGACTCCGAGATGCGCGGCATGTGGGGCCTTCGCCCGCTGCGCACGGTCGAGGTCGGCAACGCCTGCCTCGAGAACCTCGTGAAGGCGCTCGAGGAGCGCGGCGTGGTCGTCGACCGCCCGACGCCCCTGCAGTGGAACCAGGCCATCGGCACGCCCGACTTCCGCAACGACTCCATGATGACCTGCATGCCGCCCCGCGACATCCTGCTCACCATCGGCAACGAGATCA
>NZ_DBFOSR010000027.1:0-27037 GCF_048427265.1 Paraeggerthella sp. | reverse complement strand
CACCGAAGTGGAACCGCTCGACGGCTTCTACCCCGCCGAAGACTACCATCAAGACTACCTGGCCAAGAACCCCGGAGGCTACTGCCATATCCACCTGGGAGCGGCCGACGAGTTCGCGCGGCGAACCGGCCTGCAGGAAGGCCGCCCCTGCATCGAGCACGACGGGCTGTGCGAAGCCGTGGACACCCCGGGCGTGCGCAAGCTCGACCACGACCTATGCGCATCGGCCGGCTGCGATCCGCAAGACGCGCCCTGCGTCGATCCGAACGATCCCGAAACGGCGGCCCAGCTCATCCGAGCGCAAGGCTACGCCGCCCCCGACGATGACCTGCTCAAGCAAACGCTCGACGAATCCCAGTACCGCGTCGTGCGGCGCAACGCCACCGAGCGACCGTTCTCCCACCCGTACGATCACCTGTTCAAACGCGGAATCTACGTGGACGTAACCAGCGGAGAACCGCTATTCTCGTCCGCCGATAAGTTCGACTCCGGTTGCGGTTGGCCGGCGTTTTCGCGCCCCATCGCCCGCAGCGTGGTAACCGAGCACCTTGATCACAGCCTGGGCACCCTGCGCACCGAGGTGCGCAGCAACGCCGGAGACGCCCATCTTGGGCACGTGTTCTCGGACGGCCCCGCGCAAAGCGGCGGGCTTCGCTACTGCATCAACGGCGCAGCTCTTCGCTTCGTCCCCTACGACCGCATGGACGCGGAAGGCTACGGCTACCTCAAGCCGCTGGTCTAAAACCGCCGTCCTCGACCAAGCGCGCTAGCAAGAGCTGCAGCTGGGATCCCCGTCCAAGCTGCAGCTGCGCTCGCGCTCGCGGCTGCGGTGCCGGAAGCGCAGGAGCGCGCCCGCGGCAACCGACAGGATCATCTGCACGATGGTGACCGAGATCCAGATGCCGTCCAGCCCGAACGCCCACGCCATACCGAACACCACGGCAACGACAAGGACGGCTTCGCCGTACACGATGGCGTTCGACGCTTTCGCATCGTCCACCGCATAGAAGTAGGACGTGGATGCGTGCGTGAAGCCGTAGAACACGTACGCCGTCGAGAACACGGGCAGCGCCCAGGCGATGAGCCCCGTGGTTTCGGGCGAGGCGCCGAACAGCAGCGGCACCTGATGGCGCAGCAGGTACATAGCGGCCAGGCCGATCACGCCCAAGCTGATGGTGATGAGGTAGTTGGTGTTGCGGAAGCGCCGAACGGCGTCGGCGTCGCCCGACCCGTAGTAGCGTGAGATGAGCGGCTGTGACCCGTCGCCCACGCCCTGGATGAGCATCTGGATCACGCAAGCCGTGTACGACACCACCGCGTACGCCGCGAGCGCCGTCTCGCCGCCGTAGGTTGCCAGGTTCACGTTGATGGCCACAACCGTGGCTTCGGGCAAGAGCGTAAGGCCGAACGGGGCCAATCCCAGCTTGAGGGCATGTGCGGCTATCCTGCCGTCTATACGCAGATCGGCGCGGCTGATGCGGTTCTCTTTGCGCAGGAAGAAGCCGGCAACCAGCACGAATGCGGCAATTTGGGACAAAACCGTGGCCTCGGCGGCGCCCGCCGTTCCCATGCTCAGCGCAATCACGAACACGTAGTCGAGCACCACGTTCATGAGCCCTGCCAGCACCTGCACCGCCATGGCGAAGGCGACCTTGCCCTGGTTTCTAATGAGCGGCGTGCAGCCCGTCACCATAATCTGAAACGGCACGCCCCAAGCGATGACCCCGATATAGGAGATGGCCTGGTTGAGCGTTTCGCCGCGCCCGCCCAAAAGCTCGCAGACGGGACCCGCGAACAAAAACAGCAGCGCCATGATGGGAATCGAGGCCAGAAGCAGCATGAGAAACGTCGTGCCCACCGCACGCCGCGATTTTTCCTCGTCGCCCGCGCCGCGCGCGATGGAGGATATCACGCCGCCGCCCATGCCCACGCCCGTGCCCACCGCCATGATGAACGCGACCACGGGAAACGCCACGTTGATGCCAGCCAAGCCGGCGTCGCCCACGGCATGCCCCACGAAGATGCCGTCGACGATGCTGTATACGCCCGCCAACGTGAACGTGAGCATCGTAGGGATTATGTACTTAAGGTACTCGCGTACCATGCTTTTCTTGATCATGCCGATTCTCCGCTGCGGATCTTGCCCTGAAATGTTCCGGATGGTACTCTAAACCTTAAAGCTGCTTGAAGGTAAACCCGCCCGAGCAGGATTCTCGGAATCTCCAAACAAACAGGAGCCAGGTCAGGATGGGAGAAGCGCCGTGAACGCAACGCCGCGCTACTACGACATCAAGGACGCAGCGCGCTGTCTGGGCGTTGCCCCTTCCACGCTGCGCTACTGGGAAAGCCAGGGGCTTGTCCGCGCAAGCCGCGACGAGCGCAACGACTACCGGCGATACGCGCTGCACGACGTGCTCGAAGCAGGCGAGATCGCCTTTTACCGCCAGCTGGGCGTGCCGGTGCGCGACCTGGCAAGCTATCGGGCCATGTCCATCAGCGCGCTTGACGATGCGCTCGGACGCACTGAAGACAGCATCGAGCAGCGCATCGCGGAACTTGAGACCATGCGGACGCGCCTCGCCCGCCAACGCTCGCTCAACGCCGTGGCCGAGGAGTTGAGGGTTTCCGGGATGCGCCCGGCAACGCCCGCCATCGAACGTCTGACCAGCATCGACTACAACACGTCCGTACCGTGGAACGCGCTCATAGACGAGCCATGGTGCTACGCCGTGCTGATACGAGCCGAAGACCCCTCCGTCGTGCACGAAGCCGTGGCCGACGAAGCAGGGAGCGCTTCCCCGCTTTGGGTGCGCACGCCTTCCGACAACGAGCGCACCTGTCGGGAATGCCTGCTCAAAACCACGCCGGAGCTTGACGGCAACAACGCAGCCGAGCTGTTCGACGCTGCGACCCGTTCCGGCCTGCATCCTCGCGCTTTGGTGGGCACGTACCTGGTGACCGCAACCGAACCCGAAGACGGATCCCGTTGGGATTACTACCGGTCTTGGATCGTGACGTAGCCCGACAAGCGGGCAGGCGGCAAAGCCGGCCGAGGCGAACCGTCGAGCCGAACTCGCCGTAATCCGATGCGCCGTCAAGCCGCTATCGGTGCAGCTCCCCATTCCAAGACCGTAAAAGCCTCGCTGGCGTTTCGGAAGGTGGAAGGGGACGTCTGCGCACGGCAGCGTCAGATGCCCTGGTTTTTGCACGATTCTTTCCCCAATGTTGCGTCCGAGAGGCGTACGAAGAGGCGGACATCGACGAGACCGCGCGTTTTGCCTGGTCGCGATCATTCGCCGCCGGCGGACGGGCCTCAACATGCACTCGCGCGCAACATTGGGGAAAGAATCGTGCACGGAGGAACGACCCCGTCGCGTCGCGCAAAAAAGGAGCCGCATGCTGCGGCTCCCTTTGCGATAGCACATTAGGATGCTAGCTTAGCCCAGCATCGCCAAGATGTTCTGCTTCGGCTGCACGCCCACAGCCTGCTGCTTGACCTGGCCGTTTTCGAATACGACAAGCGTCGGGACGCTCATCACGCCGTAGCGCTGGGCCACATCCGGGCTCTGGTCGATGTCCACCTTGTAAACGGCCGCCTTGCCGGCCACTTCGCTGGACACCTCGTCAAGCGTGGGGGCGAGCATCTTGCACGGTCCGCACCACGTGGCGAAAAAGTCCACGAGCACCGGTCCCTGCGCGTCGAGCACCTTGGACTGGAAATCAGCAGAAGAGATAACCTCGCTCATAACAACCTCCTTTACTTGGCGACGCCTCCTTCGGGGAAGCCACGCCGCTCGAACCGAGCTTGCGCATCGGCTCTTCGTTCATTTGCGTGTATTTTAACCGGAAGCCGCACATGCTGCATCAAATGTTACCAAATAGGGGATAAATCTAGAGAAACCCGACATATCGGGCCGCAGCAACCTTGAAACGAACCCGCTATAATAATGCGGATCAGAGAAAGGACCCGCATGAGCATCCAATCCTCCGCACGCGAACCCTTCGTTCAGCACGCCGCCCGAGCCAAGTCCAAAGAGCCCGGGGCCAACCCGGACACCGCACCTTCGTCCCTGTACCCTCCCGCTTGGGACGGGCATGCGGCATCGCCGGTCAACCTCGTGCTGGAAGGCGGCGCGATGCGCGGACAGTTCACCGCCGGCGTCCTGGACTTCTTCATGGACCAGAAGCTGTTCTGCGAGCGCGTGATCGGCGTGTCGGCGGGAGCGCTGTGCGGGTACAACTACGTGGCCGGCCAAAACGGGCGAGCATGCTACCTCAACATGAAGTACTGCGATGATTGGCGCTACCTGTCCATGAAAAGCTTCGTGCGCACCGGCAACGCCTGCGGCCGCGCGTTCACGTTCGACGAGATTCCCAACGTGCTCGAACCGTTCAACTACCCCGCCTTCGACCAATCGCCCATGCAGTTGGTGGCGGTTTCCAGCAACTTGAGGACGGGCGAAGCAGACTACCACGAGTTCACCGACTCGGCAGCCGACCTTCCCTACCTTATTGCGTCGTCGTCCATGCCCCTGGTCAGCCAGATCGTCGACATCGACGGCAAACTGCTGCTCGACGGCGGAACCTGCGACAGCGTGCCCATCGTATACTCCATGCTCACGGGCGCGAAAAAGCACATCGTGGTCCTGACGCAAGCCGCGGACTTCGTAAAAACGCCGAACAAGCTCATGGCTATCCTTCGCCAGCGCTACGCGCTGTACCCGTACTTCCTCGAACGCCTGCAGCATCGCCATTACGACTACAATCGCATGTACCGCGCGCTCCCCCGCCTGCAAGACGAGGGAAAGCTGTTTCTCATACAGCCGCCCGAGCCGGTGACCATAGGAAACATGGAAAAAGATCCGGACAAGCTGCTGGCCCTGTACGAACAAGGTTACGGCGAGGCGGCCAAGCGCTGGCCTGCGCTCCAGGCGTATCTGGAACGGTAGCGCGCACCGCTAGTCTTCGCAGCCATCGCGATTATCGGGGTTTTCCAGACGCTCGCCAGCGTCGTGGTTGCGGGCGTCCTGCGCCCGAAACTCAGACACGAACCCGGCCGAGAATATGCCTGCCGGAATGGCCACCACGCCGATGGACAGCACCATGGTGACGAACCCGACGAAGCGTCCCAGCGCCGTAACGGGCACCAGGTCTCCGTACCCGGTCGACGTAATGGTGGTCATGGCCCAGTACATGCCCGTGAGCACGCTGTCGAACTTATCGGGCTGCACCGGGTTCTCCACTTGGTACATGAGCACGCTTGCCGTAACGGTGAGCAGGCCCAGCACCATGAACGACGCGATGATCTCGGACCGGCGCTTGTGAAAGACGCGCGCGATGGAGCGTAGACCCCGCATGTAGCGGGACAGCTTGATGAGGCGGATCAGGCGCACGATGCGCGCGGCGTTAAGCGCCGAAGGCGATACCGGAACAAGAAACACCAGCAAACCGGGCAGAAACGCCAGCAAATCGATAACGCCCATGGGCGAGAGCGCGTAGCGGGCGCGGGCGCGCAGCGGCGACAGCCCGGCGTGCGCAAGGTCGGCCACCCACAGCCGTGCAAGGTACTCCACGCCGAAGCATACGCTCGATGCCAGTCCGAACGCCAGGAAAACCTGGGAGAGCGCATAGGGAACCCCGGGGTTCGAGTCGACGAACACCAGCAACGCGTTCAGCACGATCAGGACGAAGAGTCCCACGCCCACGACGCGCGCGAGTCCGTGCGCGCCCGACAAATCTTCGAGCGCCAGGTAAACCTGCTGCTTGAAGCGCGACGCGCGATCGAACCGCGTTTTCCCTTCTCCCGCCATCGCCATCCGCCCCGTTTCGTCCGAGAGGAACGCTACGCCTGCTCGAGCGTGACGGCAGTGCCCGAAGCGGTCACCATCAGCATGTTGCCCTGGCCGAGCACCTCGTAGTCGATGTCGACGCCGACCACCGCATGAGCACCCATTACCGCGGCACGCTGCTCAAGCTCCTGAAGCGCTTCGGTGCGCGCCTGGGTAAGTTCCTGCTCGTAACCTTCGCTGCGCCCGCCCACGATGTTGCGAATCCCCGCGCCGAAGTCGCGCAGGAAGTTGACGCCCGTGATAACCTCTCCGAAAACGACGCCGTAATAACCAGAGATGCGGTACCCATCGACAGAGGGCGTGGTGGTAACGATCATGAAACGCTCCTTCTCGTAACTGCAGTACGTGTACCTTCGAAGCATACCATGTCTGCCGATGTCTCATTGCGATACAATGGCACTTCATCAGGACTGACGAGAACAACGTGGAAGGGTCCTCATGCCGACCGATCTCATATCCTTGTCCATCATCGCGCTCGTCGCGGCGGCATGCCCCATCGCCGCCAAGCTCATCCCCAACAAACTGATCCCCGAAACGGTGTTCCTGCTTATAGCGGGCGCGCTGCTGGGCCCCTACATGGCAGGAGCAATCCAGCCGACCGACTCCGTGGACCTGCTGGCCGACCTGGGACTTGCGTTTCTGTTTTTGCTTGCCGGCTACGAGATCAACCCCAAGAGCCTGACGGGCTCGCAAGGCAAGCGAGGGCTGGTCACCTGGTTCGTATCGTTCGGCGTCGCGTTTTTGGTCATGCGATTCATCCCCGGATTCTCCGGCAATCGCTTCGAAGTCATCGCCATGGCCATCGCCCTGACCACGACCGCGCTCGGCACGCTCATGCCCATCCTAAAAGAGCGCGAGCTGACGGGCACGCGCGTAGGCGAGTCCATCCTGACGTACGGCACCTGGGGAGAGCTGTGCCCCGTGCTGGCGATGGCGCTTCTTCTCTCGTCGCGCGCCGAATGGAAAACCGTGCTGATCCTTGCCGGCTTCGTTGCGCTGTGCGTAGCGGTGGCCGTGGTTCCCGCGAAGGCGAAGAAAACCGGGCATCGGCTGTTTCGGTTCCTGACCGCCAACGCCGACACCACCTCGCAAACCATGATGCGCGTGACCGTGCTGCTGCTGGTCGGCCTCATCACGCTTTCGGCGGTGTTTCACCTGGACATCGTGCTGGGAGCGTTCGCGGCGGGATTCGTGCTTCGCTACGTCATTCCCGAGGGCGACCACAGCCTGGAAACGAAGCTCGACGGCGTTGCCTACGGATTCCTCATTCCCGTGTTCTTCGTGGTCTCCGGCGCCAAGATCGACCTGATGGCCGTATTCGCGCAGCCGATGCTCCTGATCGGGTTCATCGCCATGCTGCTGCTGATCCGCGCGGTTCCCATATTCGTTGCGCTATCCACCGGCAAAGACACGCGCGACGTGTCCTCGCACAACCGTCTGACCGTGGCGCTGTACTGCACCACGGCGCTGCCCATCATCGTCGCGGTCACGTCGGTGGCCGTAAGCGCGCAGGCCATGACGCAGGAAACGGCCAGCGTGCTGGTGGCCGCAGGGGCCGTGACGGTGTTCCTCATGCCGCTGCTCGCCTCCGTCACGTACCGCGTAGCCGACGCGCGACCCCTGGAAGCCGTCAAGGAGATCCGCGAGAACCCACGCGACATCGGCAGCATCCTGCGCGAGCACGTGGAGCTGGAACGCCTGCTGGCACGCCAAGAAGCAGCCGCACGCCTTGCCTCGAAGCAGCGCCGCCTTGAGGGACAGGACGCCCGCTGGGAGGACCTTGCCTTCCGCCTGCAGCGCTCTTCGGCCAGAAAGCGCCTGCTCGACGAAGCGCTCGACCTTGCCGCCCAGGAGATCGCCGCGAAGCGCGCAGCGGCAAGCAGCGAGGAGCTTCCCGCGCCCGCGGCGGCCGAGAAGCCCGCGCCCTCCCCTGCCGCAACGCGCGAGGGCGAAAACCTTACAGCCGAGGACTATCGCGCTCGTCGCCGCGAAGAGCGTCGCAGGCGCTTGGCGCAACGCGCCGTGCGCGAGTACCATCGCCGGCTTGACGAGATCGGGCGCGCGGCCGAGCGCATGGGCGCCACGCCGGAAGAAGCCCTCCGCATCATCGAGGATCTGGAACGTCGCGAAGACGAGGACGCGGGTCAGCCTGCAAACCGCGAGCGCTAGCGCACTGGCTCGCCGATCAGCCTGTTAGTCGGCATCTTCGCCTGGGAAGAACACCGCAAGCTTGCTGGACTTCGCATGCCGCGTTGCCAGGGAGCCCGCGATCATGCATGCCCCCGCAACCGCGATGCCGATGACAATCTGGTGCAGGTCGGCAACCTTGAAGCCCAAGGCCATCGAGGCGCAGTACGCCAGCGTCCCGCCTGCCATGGACAGAAGCGCCCCCGTCTTATTGGCGCGCTTCCAGAACAGGCCGCAGACGAGCACCCAGAAAAACGCCGTCTCCAGACCGCCGAACGCGAACATGTTGATCTTCCAGATCAGATCGGGCGGCGTGACGGCCAAGACGAAAGCGAGCACGCCGACGCCCAACGTCACCGCCTGGCTCGAAACCGCCACGCGCCTGTCGGCGGGGCGCTTTCCCGTTTTCTCGCAATGCCGCAGGTACACGTCTTTCACGATAGCCGAGGAGGACGAGATCAAAAGCGACGAAACCGTCGAGATCGATGCGGCGATGGGCCCGATGATGGCCACGCCGGCCAAAACGGGCGGCAACGTGCCCACGATGGATAGCGGGATGATATTGTCCACGCTCCCGCCGTACGCGGCAAGATCGTCCGTGAGGACGCCGGCCGCCAGCACGCCCAGCGACGTGACCCCGATCATCATGGCGCCGATGATGACGGTTCCCATGATCATGGCTCGATGCAACGACTTCGTATCCCTGTAGCCCATGGTGCGAACCACCGACTGCGGCAGCACGAACGTGAACACGCCCACGAGCAGCCACTGGGTCAGGTACAGCCCCGTCGGCATGTTGCCGCCCGAAAACGGCTCCAACATAGCCGGATGGTTTGCGGCGATGGAGGCCATGATGGCTTCGTAGCCGCCGCCTGCCTCGAGGATTCCCGCCGCCAGCACGCCCATGCCCACCAGCATGGCGATGCCGCACAGCGCATCGGTCACGGCTACTCCTCGAAACCCGCCGATCGTGGTGAACAGGATGACCGCCGCGCCGAACAGGAACAGGCCCGTCATGTACGAATAGCCCGTCACCGCCTCGAACAGCTTGGCCCCGCCCACGAACTGCGCGACCATCGTAGCGACGAAGAACACCACGATGATGAGCGCCGACAGGTTGGCGAGCAGGTCGGACCCGTACCGCGCGCGTATCACATCGACCACGGTGACGGCGTCCAGCTTGCGCGAGACGAGCGCCATCTTCTTGCCCATGATCCCGTACAAAAGCACGAGCGCCGTCACCTGCACCACGGCCATGTACACCCAGCCGAAGCCGATCGACCACGCCTGACCGGGACCGCCCACGAACGAGCTTACTGACCCGTAGGTGGCGATGGTGGTCATCGCCAGCACGAATCCGCCCAGGCCGCGGTTGCCGATGAAGTACTCCTTCACGAAGCCGCCGCCGGTCGATGCGGCTTGCGCGCGTCGGCGCACGAGCAGGCTCGCGCCCAGCGCGAACAGCAGAAACAGCACCAACGGTGCGAGCGCGATCAAGCTATCCACGATCGGACGCCCCTTCCCCTTCGTCGTCCAGGTCGAAATCGACGAATACGCGCTTGCCCAGCACCACGGCCGCGACGATGGCCGCCGCCCACGTTCCCAAGGTTCCTCCGATTATCCAAATCGGCGTATGAAGCACTTCGATGTCGCTTCCGGACAACCCGAATCCGCAGATCAGCCATACCGCCACGATGAACGCGAGCGCCACCAGCGTAGCTTTCGCCTCGCGGTTTGCCTGCTTCATCTTGTCGCGATACGTCACGATCGGTTCTTTTCCCAAGGAGTTCTCCCCTCTAAAAACACGCAGAGGTGCGCGCGAGACAAAGGGACGTCCCGCGCGCACCTCCTTACTTCCGCTTACGCGAACAACGCGGCTCTACAGCGCAGCTTCGCGAATCTTCTCGACCAGCTGCTCGACCGGCCAGGAGCCCAAGTCGCCCTCGTGACGGTCGCGGACCGACACGGTGCCCTCCTCGATCTCCTTGTCGCCCATGACCACCATGTACGGGATCTTCTGGCTCTGCGCCTTGGCGATCTTCACGCGCATGGGCTCGTTCTGGTCGTACACCTCCACGCGACCGCCTGCCGCCTTGAGCTTTTTGGCCAGGTCGGCAGCCGCATCCTTATGACGGTCGGCGATGGGCAGCACGACCACCTGCACGGGAGCCAGCCACAGCGGCAGCGCGCCGGCGTAGTGCTCGATCAGGATGCCCAGGAAGCGCTCGATGGAGCCGAAGATGGCGCGGTGGAGCATCCAGGGACGCTCTTCGGTGTTGTCCTCGGTGCGATAGGTCAGGCCGAAACGCTCCGGCATGTTGAAGTCGACCTGCACGGTGGAGCACTGCCAAGTACGGCCGATGGCGTCTTTCACCTTGATGTCGATCTTGGGACCGTAGAACGCACCGTCGCCCTCGTTGATGTCGTACGCCAAGCCGTGGCGCGCGCATGCTTCCTTGAGCGCGTTGGTGGCGTGCTCCCACATGTCGTCGGTGCCGATGCTCTTTTCGGGGCGCGTGGAAATCTCGGCCTCGTAGGCGAACCCGAACGTGGACATGATGTGGTCCACGATGTCGAGGATGGCCACCACCTCATCCACCACCTGGTCGCGCGTGCAGAACACGTGCGCGTCGTCCTGGGTGAAGCCGCGGGCGCGCAGAAGGCCGTGCACCACGCCGCTCATCTCGTGGCGGTACACAGTGCCGAATTCGAAGTAGCGCAGAGGCAGGTCACGGTAGGAATGAAGCTCGTTTTTGTACAGCATGACGTGGCCCGGGCAGTTCATGGGCTTCACGGCGTACTCGGTCAAACGCGGGTCTTCCTCGGTTCCCTCGTTAATGTTGAAGAAGTACATGTTCTCTTTGTAGAAGCCGTAATGGCCGCTGGTCTTCCACACGTCGGCGTTGTACACGTGCGGGGTGATGACCTCTTCGTAGCCGCGGTCGTACAGATCGCGGCGCAGCCATTCCTGCATGGTGCGGATGACGCGCGCGCCCTTGGGCAGGTACATGGGCAGGCCCACGCCCGCCAAGGGATCCATGGTGTAGATGCCCAGCTCGCGGCCCAGTTTACGATGGTCGCGCTTCTCGGCCTCCTCCAGGTTGTGCAGGTGCTCTTCAAGCTCGGCCTTCTTGAAGAACGCGGTGCCGTAGATGCGCGTGAGCATTTCGCGCTCGGCGTCGCCGCGCCAGTAGGCGCCGGCCAGCTTGGTCAGCTTGAACGCGCCCACCTTGCCGGTGGAGGGCAGGTGCGGGCCGCGGCACAGGTCGGTGAAGCTGCCGATGGTGTAGGTGGTGATGGTCTCGTCCTCGGGCAGCTCGGCGATGAGCTCCAGCTTGAACGCCTGGCCGGCGAACAGCTCCTCAGCTTCGGCGCGCGTAACTTCGCGGCGCTCGAAGGGTTCATCGGCCTTCACGATTTCGGCCATGCGCGCCTCGATCGCGGCGAAGTCGTCGGGCGACAGCGCGCGGTCGAGTTTGATGTCGTAGTAGAAGCCGTCCTCGATGGCCGGTCCTACGCCGAATTGCACGTCGCCGTACAGGTCGACGAGCGCGGCGGCCATGACGTGCGCGGTCGAGTGGCGCAGAAGCTCCAGGGCCTCGGGGCTTTTGGCGGTCACGATGGACACCTGCGCGCCGTCGGTCACGGGGGCGCTCAGATCGACGGCCTTGCCGTCGACGACGCCGCCGAGCGCGGCTTTTGCCAGGCCGGCGCCGATGGACGCGGCCACGTCGGCAACGGTAGCGCCTTCGGCCAACTCTTTAACGGAGCCGTCGGGTAGTACGATGTTCATAGCAGTTCCTTTCCTGTGCCGGGTGCGCACAAAGCACCTGCACGATCGGTTCCCGGCGGGCGCGCCTTTCGCACCCTGCCGTTGGGACGAAACAACGAAGCCGCCCCTGGTTCGAGGCGGCTTCGATGAACGCGAAGAATATTATTGCATGCCCTGCTCGGGATGAGCGGGACGTGCCTGCCTCGACTGTTGGGGCGCCGCCTGCTGCGGCTGCTGCGTTCGCGCGGGGCGCTGCTGCGGAGCGCGACGAGCGCGAGGGCCGCCGGACACCGGCGTGGCGCAGTAGGGACACACGGTCCAGGTGGGATCGAGAGCATGGTTGCAGGTGCCGCACAGGTTCTTCAGACGCTGGTGGCAGTTCGGGCACAGCACGAAGTCGGCCTCTACCGGATAGCCGCAGTTCGCGCATTCGCCGTACTTCATGAGCTCGCGCTGCTTGAGAGCGATTTCGAGCTCTTGCTCGTCACGGTCGATTTGCAGCAGCGGCGGGCGAAGCAGGCAGTACGCGATAACGCCCAAAAGAGGAATGAGCGCCACGATAGCCCACACGTACCAGTACGATCCGCGCAGGTACGCGTCGCGAACTACCCAGACGATAGAGAGTACGTACAGGATGACGAGCAGCACCACGACCACGGTGAAAGCGGCCTGCAGCTCGGGCGTCCACAGCTGGGACAGCAGTTCGTTCATGTCAACCTCGTTTTCTTGTATCAGCTTAACGCCAGCGATCGTGCGCGTGTTCCCCCATGGAAAGCGCACGCTCATCGCACGGTACAAGCACCCGAAACGCCCGATACATGCACACGACCAGTCATTATAGCAAAGATGTCAAAAAGCGAGCAGTTGTGGAGTTAATTTCCGCAAGCCGAGGGGTCGAGGGCTGGGTTGGGAGCTGTGGGCTGGGAGCCGATTCGCGAGGCGGCCATCCGGGCGAGCGACGATGACGAGCGCGCGATCGGAACGGCGACGCCCCAGGTGCGGCTCGAGTTCAGCCGAGAGCGCTGGATTCGAGCGAGAAGCGCACTGGATGCGCGTTGGATCCGCGCTAGATTCTCGCTAGATCCGTGCAAGGTCCGCGCTGGGCCCGCGCTGGAACCGCGAGAAATCGCAGATGACCCGCGCTGGACGCACGTCATCTGCGCGCTAGGTCGAGGCGCTATCATAAAGGGACGGATCACCAGGCGGCAAGGCTCCGCGCCCCTTTCCACCCATGCCCCCGACGAAGGAAAAAACGGGAGGAGGTGGACGCCATGACCGATTTGGCTTTGTTCGCGGCTGCGCTGCAGCTGCTTTCCAGCGTTATCGTGCTTGTTGCGGTAATAGTGGAGCGGCTCCCAATCCGAAAGGACAGGGAGCCGTAAACAAAAAAGCCAAACCGCCGAAGCGATCCGAGAGCCGTGGGGAGTAAGCGCTCCCTGCGGCTCGCAACGTAGTATACGCGAAAAGCAAACGCCGGTTCAAGCGTCAAGCGGGCGAATCAACGATATCGCCTCGAGAGACCCCACGAAGCGTAAAACGAATCCGGAAAGATTCCCGGATTTAACGCTCGTCGGGAACGTACTCCATAATGTCGCCCGGCTGCACGTCGAAGCGTTCGCAAATGCGAAGAATCGTGTCCGTGGTGACAGACTCGCCTTTGGAGAGCTTGGCGATGGTGACGGTGGACAACCCGACTTCTTCTCGAAGGTCGGTTCTCTTGTAGCCGCGACATTCGAGCATGTCGAACAACTTGAAATACTGGATAGACGCCATGAATTCCTCCTACCTGATCAGGGTATCAGAATTCACTTTCCAGACTGCGAGAAAACTTCGTCCGTAGCTTTACCTCACATGCACACTCCTCTATAATATTTGAATATTCAACTATTATAGAGGAGCCGGGAACCATGTACAAGACAGCACCCGCAATTGAAACAAAGCTGGAAGCCCTCGACGAGCTCGCCGATGTCAGCATGACCCTTAACGGCCTGGCATCCCTCTCTCTTTCGCTCGCGAACAGCGGCATGCACGAGCCCGACGCCATACGGTTGGTTTCTTATCTGCTGGGCTACTGCGCGCTCACGACCGAGACCGCGCTAAAGAACTTGGACACTTAGCAGAAAACACGTGGCGCACCGCCACCATCGAGACAGCTCGCGCAAAGCACAACAATGGAGAGAAACACGGCTGCTTACGACAAAAAAGCACAACGCGTTCCATAAAAATCAGGAATATTTCTTCAGATCAGCCCAACTCAGCTGAAAATCAATCCTTCGGTAAGGTTCTATAAATAAACGTGCGCACTTGATCACAAATCCTCTCTTCAAAGAGAAATTCCCAAAAGCGATCCAAGATATACGCAATAGCCGAAATCCATTAACGCGCCGATTGATCGAAATGCTCTTATCGGCCGAAGAACATGAAAATCAGCAACGGATCAAAACGTTCGCTCATACATCACAAGGGCAAGTCCGGAAGAACTCACAAGCGACAAAGTGCGACTCCCGAGAGCCGCCGTTCAATGGATATCGAAACAGCGCTAGCCAACAGCAAGAACAATCGGTGATCTAGACGTCTTTAGTTCAGGCATTGCACGCACAAGAAGCACGATGTGGGCAGTACGGCCGGAATGTTTCTTCGGTTCTGCCACCTTTCTCGCATACGAATCAAGCAAATTGAGATCTTCGTCCTATTGATTATTTTCAAGGATTAGTCGCGTCGTCTCGGGTGCGGCCACATCGCCCATCCGGCATGGGATCTCATCCATTTTCGAATTGCTTGCGCTTACATCTTCGGCAACGTCGATTTCCTCATATTCACCTCATCAGTCAACAAAGCCGCAATGTTATGATCTGTCCTATCCATGGCGACGTTCATACGAGCCCCTCCGAGTCGGGTACACAGACCGCGCTCAATATTGCAAATGCAGGTTGATGAAGGGACGAAATGCGACGCTTGCGTCAATGACGCACGGTTCGGGTATCCTGCTTGGAGTACACCGTCACATTAGGCGGAACGTCATGCGATACAATCGTCCCTGCACCCACGATAGCGTTGTCCCCGATCGTTACCCCCTTCAACACGACGACGTTCGCACCGAGCCAGACGTTGCTGCCGATGGTCACCGGCTTCGTTTCCATTCCTTGTTTCTTGTAAGCGATATCGGAGCGGTCATGGCCGTGATCGAAATCGAACACCTGCACGTTCGGCCCGAAAAGACAGTCGTCTCCAATCTCTATATGCTCATGAGCGATTATCTTGCAGCCGTAATTGAAGAACGCACCTCTCCCAAGATGCATTCGCCCATGTGGACCAAGCCGGCAGAAAAACGGATTGCGAAAACTGATCGGACCCCCGACATCGAGTCTCGATCCGTAACGACTTCGAAGAAATGCCATCTTCACCAACCGGTACAGCTTGCATACAAGCCTTTCTACGAACTCCATCATGCGCCGCTCCTGTTCTTAAACACGCAGATATCGATGCATCTCGAACACCCGATACACGCTGCGGCATCGACGACCGGATAATCGAAGCCCTCTTCATCGGGCTCCAGCGCGATGGCGCCTTGCGGGCACGCGAATGCGCAGGCGCTGCAGCCGCAGCATTCGCTGCGCCGCGCGTACAGCTCCGGCAACCTGCCGCGACGCTTCGCATCCACCGTTTCGAGGTTTCTAAACCGCGTGGACCGATGAGGGTGATAGCCGAAAGACGTATCGAGCCTCGTGCCGTCGCGGTACGCGTATTGGTCGTTGTCCGGCAAGCACCACGATCCCCGAAGATCGACGCTCTTTGCTGAAAACAATCCCATGTGCACTCCGATCTCCTAAAGACGATGCAAGAGCCGTTTGACGCGTGCTCCCGCGAACCAAGCCCGCGTCGGCAGGAACCGAAACCGCTTCATCATGCCGTCGTACCCGTCCGAGCAAAGCGACTCCCATACGAGCTCCCTCGGTTGGGCGCACGATGAAGGACGCGACAGCATCGGATTGCCGGGAAGCGCCTCTTCCAAGGAAGATATGCACGCGTCGATCTCGCAACGCTTCGTGGCGTCAAAGCCCATCGGGGTGTTGGCGAGAACGAGCGAGACCCCCAAATCGTCTGAGAATGCCGCGATCCCCGTGCGCTCGATGCCCCAGAAGTCAGCGATGGTCACATCGGAAGAACGATTCGAGGTCGTGTAGGGGCATGCGTAACAGGAAGGTCGAAGCATTCTGTTTCCGTAAAACAGCCTTTTCCAGGACTCGACCATGCGACTCCCCTGTTGAACGTTTCCATCATCGCACGTCACAGCCTCACAATGCCTCCATCCGCGATTCTTGGGCCGGTGGTTGTACGCAACCACCTTGCGACCCAACCGTCGCTCGAGAAACCGGAGATGCGCGGCGAACAGGCCGGGGGACGGCACGCCATGGCAGATAAGGTCAGCAGTCAACAGCCCCTCCCCCATCTCGCCGCACGCGTGGCGCACGGCGTCAACCTGGCAAGGCGTGCCCGTGAAAAGGACCGGCCGACTCGAGGAGAGATCAGCGCTCACCAGGGCAATCGTCGAACCCATATCGCTCTGGGAATACTTCGATCCCATGCAGCGTTCGCATTCCTCCAGCGTCTCGCACCGAACATGACAGGCTTTGAGATCGTCGTCGAACGCGCATCCGTAGACAACGCCTCCTCGACCAATCATGTAATCGGCGAGCGCATAGAACATACCTCCCGACGAGCTTTTCGCCCGCACTTCGTCTGAGCGATGTTTCGCCGCGAACACCAGCGGAAAATCCTCGTCTCGCACATGATCAAGATCGATAATCGCATCCATTCCTATGCCCTCCTCTCCTTCGAACCCCTTTCGCCCGCCCCTGCTCCGAAGAACAGGAAGCACCGCATCCTTAAGCGACCGTCTCGCCCCAAGGACGCCAACGCTCTCGCAAGCCGCGCCAAACCCATCCTCCACCAGCGCTTCCCAAAACCCATCATGCAAACGGGATGCTTGAGGCGGGTGGCAGAGCATAGGCTGTTCTGGGTTCGCACAAAGGGAGGGCGAGCTGTCCACAAGATTCAACGAATGCGAAGCCCCCTTTAGGAAGCGAAGACCGTTCGCGGTGTTCGCGAAAAGGCAAGACACGCCTCTATCGTCAGCGATGCCCGGATGAGCTCTTTCGACCCCCCAGTAATCGCCCATCGACAGATCGCCGGGACGAACGACCGAGTGGTACGCGCATTCCAAGCAGCTCGGTCGCAGCATCATCTTGTTCCAGACACGCTTCCAGGCTCTTGTTCGCACGGTCGCCTCCTCGAACGACCCATCGTCGTACACCGCCCGTTCCTCGTATAGACCCCTAGGGGTGTGCCCGCGATGTCGATATCCGACAACGCGCTTCCCTGTGCATGCTTCGAGCCATTCCACGTAGGAACGAAAGCCCTTCGGCGACGGAACGTCTAAACAAACCAGATCGCAGGCGATCAAACCGTTCGCCTTATCGCTCATAGCATCTTCCTCAGTCTTGTCATCAAGCTTTTGAATTGCTCCCGCTCCGCGAGCCAGCAGCACGAGATGCAAACCAGCAACCCCCACGCCAGCATGGCCGCAGCCGCTATCAGCCAATCGGCCCAACTACCGCCCGAGTACCCAACCGCTATGAACGGCGCGGCTATCAACGCGCATTCCACGACGCTCACGAGCATGCGCTTTGCCGTATCGCGTATCGGGGTTTTCGTCAGCACCTTGGGTATGAACACCAGCAGATCCAGGTCGCGATACAGATTCGACAGGCAGCACCCGACCAGTATTCCCGGCATCCCGGCGACCAGACCTCCGACAACCGAACCGCTCAGCAATGTGAGCGTCTGGATGGTCGTTTGCATGCGCGTCTCTCGATACATCCCCGAAGCAACGACGAGCAATCCTTGAGGGGTTTTGAGATGGTAGAGAAACACGTTCAGAACCGCGAGAAACCCGACAGCGGGATAGACGTAGTTCAATTCCGTGATTCCCGAGGTATAAAGTCCAACAAAAGGGTTGATCAACGCGAGAGCGACGCCGCATATGAGGGCGTTGCATGTGTACGATATGGTTTGCAGCTCTTTGAACGTACGCTGAAGCGTCTCCGTCTGCCCCCGGGCGATCACGTCGCCGAACGAGGCCTGCGTACCGTTGATGAACGACATGCACACGCTTTGAATCCCATTCGCCACCAGAAGATAGATCGAAAACACGCTGACAAGGGCAAGGTCTTGCAGCACGAAGGTCGCAACGATAACCGGAGCCCCGCTTTGAACCGCACCGAGCACTTGCAGGTAAAACGCATTCCATCTTTGGTCAAGCCGGTACCCCTTGTCGTCGGCAGAGAAATCCACCTGTTTGAATTTCGATTTGGCGTACAGGGACAGGATCACCGAGCGAATAATCACCGGAGCAATGGCCACGATGTATACGATTTCCACCGAGAAGCCAAGAAAAGCAAGCACCGCAATCACGCACGCATAGAGCACCTTGTACAGAATAGTGGCTATCTGAATAACCCAGTTGCGCTGCGAGGCGGTGAGCAACACGCGATATTTCGCCAAGGTGAAAAAATCAAGTACTCCCATCGAGCCCAACGAAACCACCAGCAAGACAACTTGGATGTTGCCCATGGAGCCGCAGTCGACGAAAACGGGATACACGAAAGCGAGCACCGCGATAAGGGCCACGAATATCCAGCCTGATCGATAGTAGAACCGCTTCGCCGCCGAAACGACCACGCTCACAGCTCCGTAGTCCTTGGATGCAAGCGGCTTGTACAGCGCGAACACGGCAGCCCCCGATATGCCCGCCTCCACCAGGCTTATATACGATACGAACTGCGTCAACGAAGTGACCAGACCGTTCACGTCCGAGCCGTAGCAAGAAATCACCACGCGGGGCACGATAAAGGCGACGAGGATGTTCACCATCTGCAAGGCAAACGACCAAAAGGCATTGCCGAAGAACGATTTCGAGCGACTCAGCACGACTCGCTCCGTCCCGCATGCCCCGAGCACCGCCTGCGATACACCCACAACGACATGCCGCACGCCACCAGATAGGGAATGTACACCTGCATATCGTATAAGGGGTTGCCGGTCAGGCAGTACATGATAAAGAACGCCTGTATGGCCAACGATCCCGACAACGCCCCTTCGATAGACGCGTCCGAAGCATGGCCGCGAAACGCCTCTCTGTCTTTCGCAAGTTTCATGCTCGCGGCAAACAGCCCCACCGCAGCCGCCAGCAGCAGGCCGAAGCCGACGACGCCCTCTTCGGCAAGCACCTGCAGGTACACGTTGTGCGCATTCATCGTCTCGAATCCGCGCGCTAAAAACGACCAGCTCAGCAAGCTCGCGTTGAATGCTTGGGTGTAAGAGCCCCATCCATTGCCCAAAAGCAGGTCATCGCCCCACATGGACATGCAGAGCTCGTAAAACGGGGTTCGCCCGTTCATGGTGTCGTCTTCCATCGCGTCGGAAAACCGATCGAATACGAACAGCACATCGGGTGCGATAAAGGAAACGGCGAACAAGGCGAGAACGCCGGCGGCACCCACCACGGCAAGCTTCCCGATTCCCCCCGTACCGCGCATCGCCACGAAGGAAACCGCTATCGACGCGATGCCGAACGCCAAATGCGCGCGTTTCGCCGTGAGCAGCAGCGCGAACAGAATCAAGACGAGCAGGGCAAGGTAAGGCGCCTTTTTCTTATGTTCCATTGTGAGGGCATACGAAGCCAACGCCCCGAGGGCAAGATAGATTCCGTTCGTCGAGTAGTGAGCCGTGAACCCCGATCGATAGCCACGACCGGTGATGGTCAGCCTATCGCTAAAAAACTGCGGGTAGATAAATCGATCATACAGGTCGGGAACCATCCAGGTCGCAATCGTGACAAGCGCGTGAAATGCGGAAAACGCCGCTATCAGAACGAGTGCCGTGCGAATCCATCCGGCGTGCGGCAGCGAGACCAAAAGCACGACCGCTACGAGGGACATGCCGAACAAAGCGAACCAGGCCAACCCGCTTCCCGTGACGATATCCACGTTCTTGTTCAGCACCGCCAGAACGAAGAACCCAATGAAGGCAATGAGGGGCTTCGGAATCGAAAGCCTGCATCTCCCCCGCGCAACCCGGAAGGTCAAGCACGCGACGGCAAGGCAGATCGATAGGCACTGCACGGCCGTCGACTTCATCAAGGTCTGACAGAAAAACGGCGGGGCCAGCAGCAGAACCAACGCCAGGGTAACCGGCGCGTCACGTTGGGTTTCGGCTGTCACGAGCGAAGCATCCTTCTCAAGAAATCGAGGGATGCGCGCCGGTATTCCTCAAGACGGCCCGTCACGCGTTCGTAGTCGATGGGACCCGCAAGCGCATCCCCTGAAGACACTTGGCGGCTGCGCAGGTCGAACGCATCAAGAAGATCCTCCAACCTGCTTTCTCTCGTCTTCAGCGCGTCACTGCATTGCGCGCTCCTAAACCAGTAGAACTGCTTCTCCAACAAGATGGAGAAGCAGCTTCCGTGAAACGAATTCGTGATGATCAAATTAGCCTGCTTGATCCAGCCGAGAAATTCTTCAGGACCCGCATCCCGCACGTTCGTGACGCCGCTCAACGCGAACGCGCCGTTATGAAGCACGACCACGTCAACGCCTAGCTGGTCGGCAATGCGCCGCGCCCATTGCAAGCAATCCGCATCCACTCGCCCCAGTCCGAATACCAGAAGATACGGACGAGCATGCCGCGGGTCAATCGCCATGCGCTCCCACTCTTCCCTCGACAGCAGCATGACCGGATCGCACACAACGCACGGATCCACGCCTGCTGCGCTTCGAAGGTACGTGGCCGCACCTTGCTCTCGGACGCTCACAAAGGAAAAATCCCGAACAAGACGAGTTCCGGCAGACCGAAACGACTCGGGCCAGCTTCTGACCCCCAAACTGGCGGCATAGGATGCCTTTCGTTCCGGATCGTCGATAAAATCGAGAAAGTACGAGGTATCGCCATCGGTGATTGCAGGATTCCAAACTTGATCGCTCCCCACAATGACCAAGCGGAACCGATCGCTATACGCGCGGAGTTCGTTCTTTCGAACAGGCTCCGTCAGAACGAGACGATTTGCCCTGAAATCAGCAAATTTCGCATGCTTAACGTTGCGAAAGCGGGACCGCGCATACCAGCCTATCTTAGACTTGATCCCCTTGCCCGCAGAGTAATGAGACGCTTGTATCGCGTCACACGAATAGTTCAACAGCACTGTTTCAACGCCTGTTTTCAGCACTGCTTGCTGCAGCGCATATGACTGCAATACGGCACCGTAGTTAACCGCTTCGTGGAACGTCAGTGTTGCCACGACGCCCCGATTTGCCAGATGTTCTGTCATTGTGGCTCCTGCTCCATCCTCGGCTTATCGCTCAAAAGAAGACTTATTCGGGAACAGCCCGTCGAAAGCAGCCACAAGCGCCTCCCGCTCCGAAAGAAAAGTCTCGGCTGTCGCGACGTCGTTTATGCATACGACGGAGTACTGACCGCCGAAAACCTGCGCAAGCATATCGGCGTCAATGGACTGCTTGAAATAGCGCCTGCCGCGCAGATCGCTCGGCGCAAACGAGCCCGAGACCAACTGCCAATCGCGGATAAGCCAGGGCGTCACGTTCTCGTACGCGCGGAATTTCGTCAAGCATGTCGCGTCGAGCTCGTCATATTCCTCGCTCCACAACGTCTCGAACGTGCTCTTGAGGAAGGTCTGAACCGTATGCTGCTCGATAAATCCGGTGAACCTCGGCCACGGCAGAAGGCAGAGCGTCCTCAGCATCTTTGCACCGTATTTCGGATTGAACCATTTGAAGAAGTGATCCCGCAGCACCTTGTTTTTCCGGAAATGGCGGTTGATTACAGCAACGTTGTTCACCTCCATCAGCAACTTGTTGTGCCGATCGCGAGAAGGGGCGTTCAAGGCGGCGAAGTCGCACGGGAGGCCTCGTTTGAACAGGTCGCTCTTCGCAAGAGGGCGCAGCGCGTACACATCGTCGTTAAAGTAAACGAAGTGCTCGGCAAGCTCCGGAATACGATGGAAATTGAGCTCTATCGTATGGGAGTTGAACGTGGGGAGATACCGACTCGGGATGAAATCCTCATGTCGTACGATACGCAGGTGCGGATTGCGTTCGTCCAGCCAGGACGGAACATGCCCGTACGTGACAAAATGCACGTAGCGCACCCAGGGCATGTTCTGTTCGATCCCCCTGAACCAGTAGCACAGCGTATTCCAATCGCGAAACCGGATGGCTCCTTTCGCCCAATCATCTGCAATCGACGAATCGCTCCGCTCGTAGCGAGCGCGCTCCGCCGCCCAACCCTCATCCGATCCGTCAACCCAGGTAACGACAACGTCAACGGGAAAATCTTCGACGGGACTCACTTCTCGCTCCCCTTTGACATGTCCGTTTTTATCTGCGTCGTGGATATCTCAGGCGTTCGAGGAAGATAGACTACGTCCACGCCTTCCTCTTTCAGGAAATCGAACCGTCCCGCCCAATCGTCCCCCATGGCGAACACATCGACGTCGTAGGCATGCATATCGCGGCGCTTCTGGTCCCAGCTCGACTCCGGCACCACCTCGTCGACGTAGCCGACCGCTTCGACCATGGTCCTGCGCTGCTCATAGCTGAAATAGCAGCGTTTCTTCTTCTCGTTCCAGTTGAATTCATCGGTCGATATCGCCACGATCAAACGATCGCCCAGCGCGCGAGCACGACGAAGCAAGTTGATATGACCGTAATGTAGAAGATCGAACGTTCCGTACGTCATCACCGTTCTCTGCTTGCGCCCGTACGCCTCGCAGGTAAGCTTGCGCGTCATGAGCGCTCCGACCACGTTCTGAGGACGCGCGCATCCGCTGACGACTGCTTGCACAGCATCGACGATCGGCATGTCCACACCGTAGCGAGCGGACAGCTGCACAGCGGCAGGAAGCGCGTTCAAGCCCTCGACGACCATGCCCACCTCGGCGACCGCTTGCTCGACAGACATGCCGCCAGCAATGAGAAAGCCGGCCCGGTAATTCCTACTATGCACGCTCGAAGCGGTAACCACCAGGTCCCCCACTCCGGCCAAGCCGCTAAAGGTCTCCGCGACGCACCCCGCTGCGACGCCGAGGCGGGTCATCTCGGCGATGCCGCGCGCAATGAGCGCAGCACGCGAGTTATCCCCGTACCCCAAACCCGCAGCCATACCGGATGCCAGTGCAACCACGTTCTTGAGCGCCCCGCAAAGCTCGACCCCTTTGACATCCGAACCGGCATAGACGCGAAAGACCTCGTTGGAAAATGCCTTTTGCACGCGAAGCGCAGCTGCGCGATGGGCGCTCGCCGCGACAATAGCCGACGGCATGTCGCGTGCAACCTCCTCGGCGTGCGTAGGGCCGGAGAAGGCGACAAGCGCATTGCACGGAGAGCCCGCCTTCGTCAACTCATCCTCGATCACTGCGGTCATAGAGAAGAGGGTATCCGCCTCTATTCCCTTCGTCGCGCAGACGATGATCTGAGTGGGGTCCGCCACGCGGGCAATCGTCTTCGCGATGCCCCGAACGAATTGAGACGCCGTCGCGCACACGATGACCGTCGCCTCTTTGCAGGCACGCTCGAGATCGTCCGTGAATCGCACGCTCTCGGGTATGCGCACACCGGAAAGCTGGGGCAGCGACCGTTCACGGTCCAACTGCACCGACTTCTTCTCGTTTTCGGACCACACCTCAACCTCGTGTCCTTGCAAAGCCATGAGCCGGGCAAGCGCGATACCCCAGGTTCCGCTTCCTACCACGCATACGCGCTCCACGCTTCTCGCTCCCTGCGCCATCTTAGCCGACAACACTCACTCCATCCTCTTCGTCACCGTTGCCACCGAACACCGGATGCTTGACCACTTGCACGTTATGGACAGCCCGATGCCCTTCCGAAGGGGGAGCCATGTAGTCACCGTACGTTGCAGAAAGCACCGAATCGTAGTCACGCGGCCCCATGAGCACCGCAGATTCGAATTCGTATTCGACAAGATCCTCAAGAGAAGCTCGAGGCCACGTTTGACGTTCTCCGGAGTACGTTCCCACACCGCAGAAGCACGCCTCGCCCTCAGCGCACCGGTAGTGCCTGAGAGCAGCGTCGTATTTCTTCAAGCGCTCACCAACATCCATCCAACTGCCAAAATGGGTGATCGAGCAGAATTCGATGATGGCCTGCTGCCACCACGACCGCCCAGGCCTTGATCGGTTGACCGTCTCCTCGAAAGAGGCGAAGGCGCACATCGCCTTATGCCACAGGATGCGGAGGTACTGAAGGCCGCGACCGAAACGCCCGTCGGGAATGCCGTCGAGGACGAAAATGTCCAGCCAGATGGCAAGATCGTTCCGCTCGCCATACGAATCGAGCCGCATGAGGGTGCGGTTGTCCACGATTCGCGTCACATAGCGTCGCGTATTTCCCAACGAAAAGTGCTGAATCTCGTAATAATCGGGCAATTCGTCAGGAGCGATTCGAAGGAAGCGATCGAGGTCATCGCGAAACATGAGCACATCGATATCGTCGTCCCACGGTATGAACCCTTTGTGCCGCACCGCCCCGATCAGCGATCCGAAAGCAAGGCTGTAGCGCAGATCGTGCTTGCGGCATATCGCGTCAAGGCAAACGGCCATCTCCAACACCGTTCCCTGCACGATGGCCAAAGCGCCGCCCTCACACGCCCGCTCGAACGCGGGAGAATTTCGTTCCCCAGACAAGGCTACCTTCCCGTCTTCTCGGTAATCGATTTGAAGGTGCCGATGAAAATGGCCGCATCCAACTTCAAACTCGCATGTCGCACGTAGTACAGCTCCGCTTCCTGACGACTGCCATCGTCCCAAACGGCATCATTTCGATCCGTTATCTGCCACCACCCCGTGATTCCCTGAGGACAGGACAACGCGAGCATCTTGTCTTCCCCGTACCACGCAATTTCTTCCATCGAGACAGGACGGGGTCCGATGATGCTCATATGGCCCAGCAGCACGTTGATGAATTGGGGGATCTCGTCAAGGCTGGTCTTGCGCAGGAACGCTCCCACCTTCGTGATGCGGGGATCGTTCTCGACCTTGCGCTCTTTGCGCCATTGCTCCAACTGATTGCCGTCGAGATATTTTTCGACATCGTCGCTATCGCCCACCATGGTGCGAAGCTTCAATATGTTGAGCGTCCGACCGTACTGCCCGACGCGCTTCTGCACGTACACCGGATTTGCATGGGCTGAGACCGCTGCCGCCGCCAGAACCATCAGGACAAGAGGCCAGAGCAGCACGAGAAAGGCCACGACCACCAGGCTCACCGCGACATCAACCAAGCGCTTGACGCATCGATACCCCACTGATCGCGCGTCCTTCTCACGACACGCCTGTTCGAATTCGGCGCTGCCCACTTCGAACTCATGCTTGTTGACGAACGCTACGCGCTGTTCCGTACCGGAAAGAACGGCTCCATCTGCAGCGAATCCTACTTCGTCCGGGTCAAGCGAGCATTCGTCCGAAAGCGTAGCGCCATCCATAATGCGACCCAAGCGGTCAGCACCCCCCCCCCGTCGGACGATTTCGCTCATGCGGACTTCCTCACAATCTCAAGTCCCACGCTGGCGGGAACGGTACGACCGAACAGCGTCACGTCGATGTAGGCACGGCGCTTGTGGCGGTCGATCTTGCGAATGTCGCCTTCAAAGCCCATGAGCGGACCGCGCGTGACGGTAATCTTGTCTCCTGCGATATAGCCCTCGCTCATGCGCACCACATGAGCGCCGTCCATGAACGACAGGAACCAATCACGCTCTTTGTCTGTCAGCGGAAAGAACGAGTTCTCCTCATTGCCCAGCAACTTAATAGGCATGGGAACGCCCAGCAGGTCCTTATGCAGCTCATCCACATCGCCAGTCACGAAAAACAGGTACCCCGGGAACAGCAAGCGCTTCACCAGGCGCCACTCCCCGCGTATCTTCCACAGCACCTCGTACTCGGGCATGAAGCAATCCTCCATGGCGGATGGGCGCACCAGTTTTTTGCACATCTCAAGCGTCGACGACTCGCGTCCTGCTTGCACTTGCGCCACGTACCACATGCTGCTCCCCTTTCCCGCCACGCTCGCACCGAATTTCGCCAAAAGAAAAGAGGATGAATAGCTGCGCACTGTCGACTTTCGACGATCGACCGAAAAGGCCCGTGCAGCTATTCATCCTCTTTTCGATCAGCGAAACGCGCTTAGCGACGATTGCGCCATCAAAAGATATGTACGCATCCTTCCAGATGCTTTGGTTGTTGCTTATATACAACAACTATTTCGAAAGTAAATGGGCATCAATTGCCCATCGCTCTCCTTACGTTTCGTACAATGTTGTATATAGTCCGTTGTTATCTATACAACACCCACGATACGCTGCGATAATGCGAAATACTCTTCAAATAAAAGTCGGGTTACGGATCAAGGACCTTCGCGCTGCCTGCGATGTCAGCCAAGAGCGATTTGCCAATAAAATAGGCATGGATCGCACGTACCTGGCATCGATAGAAGTTGGTCAGCGCAATGTCACCTTGCAAAACCTTGCGAAGATCGCAAACGGCTTCGATATGACTCTATCTGAGTTCTTCGAAGGCATTCCCCAGATCGATCCAAACGGATAGCCAAGGTAGCCCTCAAATCAATGTTCGCTTATCACCGTTAAGATTATAGCGACTTGTTGTATAAATACAACAAGCAGGTAACGAAAAACGTTAAATGTTAGACGAGCGGCATATAGGCATATAACGACCCGCTCCAAAGCACCTACGCCGGACAACGAAAGATCGCGGTCTGACCCCCCCCCCGGAGGGCTCCGTCGGAGCGGCAGCGCAACCGCCGCGCTGGATCCCCGCTGGATGCATGCAAGCTCCACGTTGGATCCGTGCTAGATTCTCGCTAGATCCATGCAAGGCCCGCGCTAGATCCATGCAAGATCCGCGCCGGAACCGCGAAGAAACGCGCGAGCTCCGCGCTGGACGCACGTCATCTGCACGCTAGGCCGGGACGTTATCATAGAGGGACGGATCACCAGGCGGCGAGGCTCCACGCCCCTTTCCACCCATGCCCCCGACGAAGGGAAAAACGGGAGGAGGTGGACGCCATGACCGATTTGGCTTTGATTACGGCGGCCGTCGAGCTGATCTCCAGCGTTATCGCGC
>NZ_DBFOSR010000026.1:0-6774 GCF_048427265.1 Paraeggerthella sp. | reverse complement strand
TCCATGTGCGCGGTCAGGTACAGGAACCGGAACAGGTTGCCTTCGGTGCGCGCCAAGCGCAAATGGGAAAGCCCGTTTGCCGCAAACGCGTTCGGAGCGCGATGCTCGTGCTCGCGGTTGTACGCGGCAACCCAGGCGCGCGCATGGTCGTATAGAGCTTTCACCAGGCTTTTCATGTCGCCGAACAGGCTGTATATAGGCTGCACCGAACAACCCGCGCGATCCGCGATCGCCCGCGCGCTCAGTGCGCCCTCCCCCTGCTCGCGCACAAGGGAAAGAGCCGCCTCGAGCACCGTTTCGCGCGTTACCTTCCGTTCCGGCATAACCGTACCTCCAAAATAACAACTGTTATATAACGATTGTAATATACAGCATGTGCGAAGGTCGTAAAGCAGCAACCCTCCTAAATAAGGAAAACCCCTATCTGAACAAGGCAAGAAAACCGGCGCCTCGCGCGCCCCAGCCCATTCAACGCTTCAGCATCAGCGCGAGCACGTCTCGGTCCCATCTTTTTACCGCCCGGGACGCGAAAACCGGGCCGTCCTACAATCTGCGCGAATCGTATCCGCAACGAAAGGACCTTCATGAAGAACATCGAAGAACGCCGCAACCGCACCATCGCCCGCACCCCCAACCTTCACGCGACCATGCGCGCGCCGCACATCGACAAGACCGCCATCAGCCCGTACGACGACTACTGCGACGGCTACGGCATGCCAGGCGCCTACGGCAACGGATACGTATCGGTCCTCAAAGTGTCCGCCGGAACGGTCGAGAAAACCAACGACATGCTGATCGACGGCATCGTTACCTACGACAAAGCCGAAACGGCCGATGCCTACGTCGGCCAGATCAACATGCTGACCGCCTCGTCGTTCTGCGGCATGGCCGGGCAGGTTTGGGGCTACGACCTGGCTCGACATGACGACATCGCATCGGGCGCAAGCACACCGCTGTTCACCGAGAAGCAGTTCGATGGCAGCGAGCTCAAGGTGTTCGACGCGCAGCCCTTGCTCAATGCCGGCATCGAACTGTTCGGAACGGCCGAGAACCGTCGCTACCACCCCATCCCCGGTGCGCACACCATCTGCGCCAACAAGGGAATCACGGCGTACCGCCCCAAGGAAGACCGCCCGCTCAAGGAAGGCGAAGCGTACGGCGTATGGTCGTTCATCGCCATCTCGCTTTCCGCGGACCGCGATTTCGCAGCCGACCTCTTCATCGAAGACGCCGGCGTCTGGACCGAAAACGACAACGAGCAGGACATGCTGGCTTACCTGGAGCAGCATCGCAAGGAGATCGTCTGGTCCGTGGTCGAATGCGGACGCGACTCCAGCGTGCTGTTCGACCGCACGTACGTGAGCTTCGCCTACCGCATGATGAAACCCAACGAGATCGGCAACGCCATTACCGTAGGACCCTACGTCACGCTCGCGCGCAACGCCGTGCCCGCAACCGGCTTCGCATCCCTCAACAGCCTGCACCTGTCCGACTGGCTCAAGCAGATGGACTTCGAACCGCTTACGGACCTGGCAAGCTAGCGCATCGCGCACCCCATTCGCACCCTGGCGCGTCCGCTCTGGCGGGCGCGCCCTCATTCGACAAGGATTGGAATCATGGCAGACAACACCGCACCCGGTTCCAACGGAAGCAGCGCACCGGCACAGGACAGCTCCAAAAAAGTTGGCCTGATCGGCCTGGTAGGCATCGTCATCAGCGCGATGATCGGCGGAGGCATCTACAACCTTCCCCAGAACATGGCGCAGGACGCTTCCGCCGGAGCCATCATTATCGCCTGGGTGGTCACGGGCATCGGCATCTGGTTCATCGCGAACACGTTCCGCATCCTGTCGGCCGCGCGCCCCGAACTGACGAACGGTCTGTACACGTACGCCGAAAAGGGCTTCGGCAAGCTCATCGGCTTTTTCGTGGCGTACGGATACTGGATATGCAACTGTTTCGCGCTGGTGGCCTACTCCGTTTTGGTCATGGCCACGCTCAATTACTTCGTGCCCGACTTCGCCGGCGGCAACAACATCCCGTCCATCATCGGCGGCTCCATCATCACCTGGGCAATGTATTTGCTTGCGCTGCAAGGCGCGAAGCAAACCAGCTTCCTGAACATCATCGGCACGATCGGCAAGCTGCTGCCGGTTGCCGTCTTCATCTTGGCCGTTGCCACCGTATTCAAGCTCTCGGTGTTCATGGAGGGTTTCTGGGGCATGAAGGGCGGCATCGACCTTAGCTTCACCTGGGACAACGTCATGCCGCAAGTGCAGGCGACCATGCTGGTGACCCTGTGGCTGTTCCTGGGAATCGAAGGCGCCGTGGTCGTGTCGGGCAAGGCCAAGTCGCAAACGGCAGTGCGCAAGGCCACGACCATCGGCTTTTTGGTCACCCTGCTGCTCTACGTCATCGTATCGCTTCTGCCCTTGGGCGTGTACTCCCAGGCCGACATCGGGAACATGGCCGACCCGTCCATGGCCGCCATCATGCTGGACAAGTTCGGCAAATGGGGCGAGATCCTCATCAACGCCGGCGTTATCATATCGGTCCTCAGCTCTTGGCTGGTATGGATGCTCATGCTGGGCGAGATGCCGCTGGCCGCCTCCAAAAGCGGCATTTTTCCGAAGGCGTTCGTCAAGGAAAACAAGAAGGGATCGCCTTCGACCTCGCTTCTGTGGACCACCATCGTCGTGCAGATCGTGCTGATCGTGTCCTACTTCATCGGCAACAACGCCTGGACCACCATGATCAGCATCACCAGCGTCATGGCGCTGCCGTGCTACCTGTTCTGCACGCTGTTCTTGTTCAAGATCGCGCTCGACGAAAGCTACCCGAAAGGAATCTTCGCCAGCCGCGGAATGGCCCTGTTCACGGGCGCGGCGGGATCGCTGTACGGGCTATGGCTCATCTACGCAGCCGGCTTGAACTACCTCATGGTCGCGTGCATCGTGTACGCCGTCGGCCTGCCGCTTTACGTCGTGGGCATTCGGCAGCACGACCCGAAGGCCCGAGTGTTCGAGAAAATCTCGGACAAGGTCATCGTCGCCGTGGTGATAGCCTTGGGCATCGCGGGGCTCGTCTACTCGATCATCACGTTCGGACACGTGGCGCTGTAAGCGCAGAAGGCATGCCCCGCAAACGCAGGCAAGCACCCATTCGCTGCATCGCGACATCTCGAAACGCCCGGAACCGCACTCTCGGGTCCGGGCGTTCCCGCTTCGCCGAACGCCGACTCACCCGCTCAAGAATCTGTATATCTTGCAGGAACAACGGGAATCGCTGGACGTTTGCAAGATCGTGAGCCATGCTATACGCTCTGACGATGCGCGCCGAAGAGGGTCGGCTGCGCACAATCGATGCGGGAGGTTCCCTTACTATGTCCATTGCCGGCGTTATCATCAACTTCGTGCGCGGATTCTGCATGGCCCTTGCCGACAGCGTCCCCGGCGTTTCAGGCGGCACCATCGCCTTTCTGCTGGGATTCTACGACCGGTTCATCGGCTCGCTCGACGACTTGTTCCACGGTCCGAAAGCCGCCAAGATCGATGCCGTCAAGTTCCTGCTCAAGCTAGGATTCGGCTGGATAATTGGATTCGGGCTTTCGGCGCTTGTGCTGACCAGTTTCTTCGACTCGCATATCTACCAGGTCAGCTCGCTGTTCATGGGATTCATCGTGTTCGCCATCCCCATTGTCGTCCTTGAAGAAAAAAGCACGCTGAAAGGCCATGCCGCAAGCCTGGTCTTCGTTGCAATCGGCGCCGCCGCAGTCGTGGCCATCACCCTGCTCAGCCCTGTATCGGACGAAGGCGTGAACGTGGCCGTCGGCAGCCTGAACCCCGGGATGGTGGCCTACGTGTTCTTCGCCGCCATGGTTGCCATTTCCGCCATGGTGCTGCCCGGCATCTCCGGCTCCACCCTGCTGCTGATCTTCGGCTTGTACGTGCCCATCATGGGGGCCGTGCGCGCAGTTATGGGATTGGATTTGGCCTATCTGCCCATCTTGCTGGTGTTCATCGCAGGCGTTGCCTGCGGCGTCCTCTTGTTCGTGCGCCTGATCAGGATGTGCCTCAAGAAGTTCCGGCCGCAGACCATGTACGCCATCGTGGGCATGATGCTCGGCTCGCTGTTCTCCATTACGCAAGGACCGCTCACCCTGACCGAGCCCCTGCCCGCCATGAGCCTGGATACGTTCAGCCTGCTGTTCTTCGTGATCGGCGGCGTGGTGGTCGGCGGTTTGCAGCTGTTGAAAACGCGCCTGGAAGACCCGGCGGAAGCACGCAAGGACAAGGAAGCGTAACGAAGCGCGCGCCGACCCCTCGCGACGCTCGTCCAGGGTCGGCGCGCAATCTCCAAACGGCGTCAGACCTGCTTGACCGCCGCCTGCAATCGCGCAACGTCGACATCGTCCGGATGGCCAACGGCCGCATCGAAGTTCTCGATAAGCTGCTGCATGCGCGCGGCTTGAGCCGGCTGGGCCTGGGCCGTACGCTCGTAGCGAGTGCGCACGCTTTCGGGCATCTGCCCTTGGCACATGAACGATCCCGCGATGCGGGCAGATTCGGGAACATGCCGAGCCACGCGTGCCATTACGCCCGCAAAGTACGTCTGATCTGCGCCGAAGCCCGCGGTTCCGAACAGGAACACGTCCTTGTCCTCCAGCTGGGACAGAACTTCGGCCATCTCGTCGGTGCAGTCGCCCCGATTCGTCCAGAATCCCGCGTACACGCGATCCGCCGCCGCCAGATCCTCCGAAGCCACGTCTCCAACGCGTCCGAACGCCACAATTTCTTCCGCAGGCAGCGCTTCCTTCACCGCGCAAGCCAATCGTTGCGTATTCCCCGTGCTGCTGTCGTACACGATTGCGTAGCTCATGGAAGTCCTTTCGCCAACGCGCGATTGCGCCTCAACACCCGATCGTCTTATGCCCGATACGTTATAACGCTCGGGAGCGTTTTTGCAAACGCGCGGCCAGCGGCCCCATGAAAGCCACGCATAAACATCCCGCGTGCATCCTTGCCCCCGAAGCCCTTCTTGCCGTAGGATTCTTGCAGCAAGCAAATCTCGCAAGCGAAGGAGCCTCCATGAGGGCAGTCGTTCAACGCGTAAGCCGTGCGCAGGTGGAAATCGACGGCAGCACGGTAGGATTCATCGGAAAAGGCCTGGTCATTCTTTTGGGCGTGGGCCATGAAGACACCGAAGACCAAGCGGAGCGCCTCTGGAGCAAGATAAGCCGCCTGCGCATATTCGAGGACGAAAACGGCAAGACGAACCTGTCGCTTGCCGACGTGCACGGCGACGTGCTGGTGGTTTCGCAGTTCACGCTGTTCGCGAACTGCAAGAAGGGAAACCGCCCTTCCTTTACGCAAGCGGGCGCACCCGACGAGGCGAACCGATTGTACGAATGGTTCGTCGAACGGGCGCGCCGCGACGTGCCGCGCGTGGAAACGGGGCGCTTCGGAGCCTACATGGACGTAAGCCTGACGAACGACGGCCCCTTCACCCTTTGGCTCGATACCGACACGCTCTAAACCGCTACAGAAGAGCCTGCTCCCACTCGGCTTCCTTGAAGCCCACCAGCACGAAGTCCTCGCCCACCACAAGCGGGCGCTTCACCAGCATGCCGTTCTCGGCAAGCAAGGCGTAGGCGTCCGCATCGCTCAACCCTGCATCGAGCAGCGCCTTGATATTGCGTTCGCGGTACACCATGCCGCTCGTGTTGAAGAAGCGGCGCAAGGGCAGCCCGCTTCTCTCATGCCAGGCGGCAAGCTCTGCAGCCGTCGGATTGTCCTCCACGATATGCCGATCCTCGTACGCAACTCCCTGCTGGTCGAGCCACGCCTTGGCCTTTTTGCACGTTGTGCATTTCGGGTACTCCAAAAACAGCACGCTTGCCATACGCTCCTCCTATCACCGGAAACGCTCCGTCAAAGACTTGTTGCGCTCATGATACCAAAGGCCGCAAGCGCAGGCTCCCTCCCCTTGCTATACTGGGAATATGTGCCAACTACAGGGCAGGGGCAAACCGAAAGGCGGCTACTATGATCTTCTATTTCACTGGAACCGGCAACTCTCTTGCAGCCGCGAAGATCATAGCCGAAACAACCGACGACCTGCTGGTCGACATGGGCAAAGCCTACAAGTACAAGGACTTCGACTTCACCTTGGAGCAGGGAGAAGCGCTCGGCTTCGTCTTTCCCACGTACGCCTGGACCACGCCTCCTCTCGTGGACGAATTCATACGCCGCGCGAACTTCCGCACCGGCAACAAAGAGGTGTTCGCCCCTTGCTACTGCTACGCCGTTGTCAGCTGCGGCGCGTTCGTCGGAAACACCGCGCGCATCTTCGCGGATCGACTGCGACGCTGGCAGGGAATCAATCTGGACGCCTCGTTCAGCGTGAAATCGGTCGGAAACTGCACGTACCTGTACGCGCCCGCTCAGGGAGAGAAACGCGAGCGGCTTTTAGCCCATGCGGAAGTCGAGGCCCATCGCACGGCCCTGCGCATCAAGGCGCGCGAATGCGTGCACGCCGAGCGACGCAACCCCTTGGGCATCCTGCTTTCCCAGGTCACCGAACAAGACGAGAAGCCGCGCTCGACCAAGGATTTTCACACGCTTCCCACCTGCATCAGCTGCGGCCGCTGCGCCGATATATGCCCGACGAACACCATCACGCTCATCGACGGCACGCCGCGCTGGGCTGAGCTGGGCTGCACGCAATGCCTTGCCTGCCTGCACCGATGCCCCGTGAACGCCATCCAGTACGGCA
>NZ_DBFOSR010000025.1:0-5837 GCF_048427265.1 Paraeggerthella sp. | reverse complement strand
ATCATGGGGGGCACGTTCGACCCCATCCATATCGGGCACCTTGCGTGCGCCGAGCAGGCGCGCGAGGCTTACGGGCTGGACGGCGTGGTGTTCGTTCCCGCAGGCAATCCGGTGTTCAAGAAGGACAGGAACGTGACTCCTGCCGCGCACCGTCTTGAGATGTGCCGCGTTGCCGTGGACAGCAATCCTGCGTTCGATGTGAGCTCGATCGAGATCGACCGCGGCGGCGACACGTACACGGTGGACACGCTGCGCCAGATGCGCGCGCATTACCCCGCCAACGTGGAGCTGTGCTTCATCACCGGGGCCGATGCGGTGTACCACATCCTGCAATGGCGGGAAAGCGCGGCCATCGCCGATCTGGCTCGTTTGATCGCGGTTACAAGGCCGGGCTACGCGCTGTCCGAATCGCATCGTGAGGCCATCGCCGAGCGAGGGAGCTTCACGGTCGACTATCTGGAAGTTACGGCGCTTGCCATCTCCTCGAGTGACTTGAGGGGTCGGGTTGCGGCGGGAAGGTCGATTCGCTATTTGACCATGCAGGGCGTTCTCGACTATATTCAAGCGCATGCGCTGTATCGCGTACAAGGCTGTACCGCATGCGGCGGCACGGAAGGAGGGTCGTTGCGATGAGCGAACGGGATGCATCGTGCGTGCCTGCTCCTTACGAGGATGACGCGCTGTCCGACGCGTTTTTCGAAGCGCGCAGGCAGGATTTGAAGGCAAGGCTCAAGCGCTCCCGGTACGAGCACACGCTGGGGGTGGCCGACACCGCCGTGCGGCTTGCGCGTTTGTACGGCGTCGACGAGCGTAAAGCGCGCTTGGCGGGGCTGCTGCACGACTGGGACAAGAGCTTCGACGACGAGGGCATTCTCCGACGGGCTGAAGAGCTGGGACTCGACGTCGATTCCTCTGCGATCGGGGACCTTCCGGCGCTTTTGCACGGTCCCACGGCCGCGCTCGCGCTTTCGCGGGCGTATCCTTGCATCCCGTGCGATATCGTGCGGGCCATCGAGCTGCATACGACGGGCGCTATCGGCATGAGCGATTTGGATATGGTCGTGTACGTTGCCGATGCCGTCGAGCCCGGCAGAAAATACGATGGGCTGGAAAAGCTGCGCGCGCTGGTTGGCCAGGTCTCGCTCGAAGAGCTGTTCTTGGCAACCTTTCAACATGTTCTTCTCAACCTTATCGATCGGCGTAAGCGGGTGTATCCGCGAACGCTCGAAATATGGAACCATTACCTTGTCCGCGCGCGAGAAGCCGCAGGCGAAACACCGAAGAAAGGAATAGCGTGACCGAAACGAAGAACGAGACCCCCGAGGTGACCTCTCGCGAATGCGCGCTCATCGCTGCGCGCGCCGCTGACGAGAAGAAGGCTACCGACATCATGGTGCAGGAGGTACGCGAGCTTATCGGCGTAACCGATTACTTCGTGATTGCAACCGCGTCGAACAACCGCCAGGTCGAGGCTATCGTCGACGAGATCGAAGAGGCTGTTCGCACGCAGGGCCGCCTGAAGCCCCTGCATCGCGAGGGAACGCAGGACGGCACCTGGTCGCTGCTCGATTACGGCAGCTTCGTCGTGCACGTGTTCCAGCCCGAAACGCGCGACTACTACCGACTGGAGGCGCTCTGGAACGACGCGCCCGTGGTGGATCTGGCGAAGGAAGCGGGTCTGACCGAGATCGAGTATTCCGATCGCATTGCGAAGATGCTCGGGCGCAAGTAGCGGTCATCCGCACGCTATACGGTTTGCAACGAGAAACGGGGCTTCGGCCCCGTTTCTCGTTGACCAGGCTGTTTCGATGCGCGCTGGATGCGCGTGAGAAACGTTCTGGGCTTTCGCGCGGTCCGCGCTGGATTCGCGTCAGGAGCGTGCTGGATTTTTGCTGGGAAGCTGCTGGATCCGTGGCAAATCAGGTGGGATCCGCGCTGGATATGCGCCATCTGCGCGCTAGATTGCCTCGTTATGCTCTTGTTAAGACGCTTGACGTAGCAAGTTGTATCCTATAAGATACAAATGAGCAAAGATGGCAGACGGTTCTGTTCAGGTTTTCAGCACGGCGACGTTCGCTCGGTGGCTCAGGCGGTTGAAGGACGAAAGCGCTCGCGTGGCCATTCTTGCGAGGATTGCTCGCCTGGAGGACGGGCTTTGGGGCGATGTCCGCGCGGTCGGGGATGCGGTGATCGAATTCCGCGTCATGCAGGGGCCGGGCTATCGTTTGTACGGCATGCGGCATGGGTGCAGGGTCGTTCTGCTTTTGTGTGGCGGAGACAAAGGGTCTCAGCGTTTCGATATCGCGCGAGCGAAGCGGCTTGCTCGGCGCATACGGCAGGAAGGGGCTTTCGATGAAGAATCCGTTTAGACGGACGCTAAAGGTTAAGGAGTTTTGCGTTTCCGACTATTTGGACTCCGAGGAGATGATCGCATCGTACCTCACTGCCGCGCTGGCCGAGGGCGATCCCGAGTTCTTTCAAAGGGCTCTCGGCGACGTGGCGAAGGCGCGCGGAGGAATGGCGCAGGTAGCACAGCAGGCAGGGGTCGGTCGCGAAAGCTTGTACAAGTCGCTATCGGCGGAGGGCAACCCGCGGTTCGGCACCGTTGTCGACGTGCTTTCGGCCCTTGGCTTCAAGCTTGAGGTTGTTCCTGACGCATAGGCCGGTCGGAAACGGCTGGAAGCGGCGCGGTTTACGCATGGCTTTTTTCGGTAGTCGTTCGCAGCGCCTTCGGAAGGGGGAGGGCTGCTCCTAATGCGGCTGCGGCGATCATCACCACGATGCCTTTCACCGGGAAGCACAGGAACAGCAGCAATACGGTCATAAGCGGTTGGCGCATGACGCCGCCGACGAGCGCTGCCGTGCAGGCGCACAGGCAGAACACGGGGTCGGCTCCCGTGAGCGCCGCCATGCCGTAACCGATGGAGACGCCGGCGAAGATGACGGGAAAGAAATGCCCGCCCCTCCAGCCGAATCGGATGCACAGGGGCGTGATGGCCACTTTCGCGAATCCTGTTGCAAGCAGCGTGACAGCCCCCATGCTCATCCAAACTTCGTTAAGCTGCTCGGTTTGCACTTCGCCGGCGAACATCGTGAACGGCAGCGCTATGCCCATGGTTGCAAGGGCAAGCCCCGCGATGACCGCTTTCAGCACCGGGCGGTCTCCCATCTTGTCCGATGCTCGCTTGAAGCAGCCGTCGAACGCGCAGAACAGCCACCCGCCCGCCGCGCCGATCAAGGCAAGCGGCAGGAACCAGACCACTTCCGTCGCGCCGACGTGGATGTTGCTGTAATGCGGAAGCGACATGCCTCCGCCGAACAGCGACGACAAGCCCATGAGCGCGCCCAACGCTCCTGCTATCGCGCAAAAGTACACGACCAGCTTCGAGGTTTTCGGAAGGGTGATGGTCTGCTCGGACCCTTCGGGCTCTCCGCCGTAAAGCGGTGCGGCGAACCCGAACAGGGGTGCGGTGAATATGGCAGAAAGCGCAGCCATGGTGCCGACCGAGGTGAGCTGCTTGAAGTCGGATCCGAAGCGCTTCATGCGGTCGCCTACCCAGGTGCAAATGCCGGCGATCGCCCCGGTCAAGCCGGCTTCAGGGCCGATGGATCCGCCGAAGAACAGAGGAAGAAGCGCTGCGATGGACATGGTTCCCAGCTTGTCGTATTCGTAGCGGCCGTCTTGCTTTACCTTGGCCATGACCTCGTTGAGGTCTTCGGGGTACGGGCCGAAGCGCTTGGTGAACAGGCCGATGATCAACCCTCCCACCAAGCAGGCCGCCAGGGGGAAGTACGGCCCGAAATGCGCGGGCATCTTCTCCCATATAAAAGAGATGCCCAGGTTCATGACGAAGAGGAGAAACCACACGAACGCTCCCGCTATGGCTCCGGTCACGATGACCGACGCGACGAACAGTGAGCGGTTTGCGAACTTCGCTGCCTTCACGATGCGCTCCTAACGCGCGACGATGTCTCGGGCGCAGGGCAGGCCGTGCGCGCTTTGCGCCGTTTGCACGGCGCGCACGACGGCGCCCTGCATGGCTTCGGTGGCCAGCATGGCCACCAAGTCGTAGTCGGCCTCCGCTTCGCACGAGGAGAACGTGAACACGGTGTCGCCGTCGCCGGACGTGTGGACGGGCTTGATGGCCCGGGCGTACGCGTCGTGGACGGTGGACGATACTTTGGTGGCCTGCGCCTTGGTTATGCGAGCATTCGTGAGAACCAGCCCGATGGTGGTGTTCGGGCAGGGCCCTTCGCTTGGGATTGCTCGGCTTCCGTCGTCTTGGATGCGGCTTGCGAGCTCGGCCAGCGCATCGAGCGGATCCATGACAAGGCCGTTTTCTCCTCGGCATCCGGCGATCCACGTGCCGTCGCTTTCGCAGACGTTGCCAAGTGCGTTCACGGCGACGATGGCCACCGCCACCACGTCTCCCATGCCCAGCCCGCAGATGCCCAGCCCGGCCTTCATGGCCCGATCGCCGCCCAGGAGCTTTCCAACCGTGGCCCCGCATCCGGCGCCGACGTTTCCTTCTTCAAGCGGCTCGGTTGCTTTACGCTCGAAAGCCGCGCGGGCGGCAGCGCGGCCCATGGTTGCGTCGGGATGCGCGTTTTGGCCTACGAGCAGGTCGAACAGGCACGCTCCGCACACGATCGGCACCCGCGCGCTTTCGACGGGAAAGCCGATCCCGCGTTCCGCCAGCTCCTCCATCACGCCGGTCGACGCCGCTAAGCCGAAAGCGCTGCCGCCCGAAAGGACAACGGCGTGCACGGCTTGGATCATGTTCTCCGGCTTGAGCAGATCGGTCTCGCGCGTGGCGGGTCCGCCTCCGCGCACATCGACGCCGCAGACGCCGCCTTCGGGCGCGATGACCACGGTGCAGCCCGTTGCCGCAGCGGCATCGTGCGCGTGCCCGCACAGAAACGCGGGCAGATCGGAGAGGGAAGCGGGCTGGATCATGGCGGTTCCTTCCTGAGGAGACTGGTCATGCAGTAGTCGCATTGTACACCGTGGAAGGAGCCTTCGCTGTTGAAGGATACGACCGAATCCGGCGTGGAGGAGGGATCGGTCCCTGTTGCGCGAACCGGCCGGTGCCGTGCGGGGGCCGCCGGGAACCGACCTTGCGCGAATCGCGGGAACGGGTCCGTTGTCGGCGAGGGCTGCGGCTGCGCGGGTGCCGTCAAACCGCCGCATCCGCGTTCCTGCGTGCACGAGCAACGTTCCTATGTGCACGATTCTTTCTCCAATGTTGCGCGCGAGCGCAGCCGAGGCTCTCTCGTCGGCGGCGAAAGAACGCGACCAGGCGAAACGCACGGTCGTATCGAAGGCCGTCTCTCAGCGCGCCTCTCAAACGCAACATTGGGGAAAGAATTGTGCAGCAAGCAAGGTGCCTGCCGTTGGATCCATGCCGACGCGCGGGGCCTTTCCGAATCGGACGGCTTGCGATCGGGCGAAACGGGGCCTTTCCGACGGCGAAGGGACGTTCCGGAGCGCCTGCGAGGTTTTCGCGGGATGGGGGCATGATGTATGCCTATATGGGTTCGCCGGCGAAAAGATGCCGGGATCGAACTTATGTCGGCTTGCGGCGCCCTCTTCGCAGTGATACGGTGGAAACCCTTTCAAACCGCTGCATCCCTCCCTTACGATGGGAGTGATTCGCATGCCAGATTTTCTGACCAAGACCGCTTGTCGCGGACGTCGTCCGCAGCGATTCGTCTCGGCCCGCCACTACCGGCGCCCCGACCTCATTGCGAAGTTGCTGAGGGAGCGCCATGTTCCCCGGTTCATCGTTGCGCCCGAGGGATTCGGCAAATCGTTCGTAGCGCTGGAGTACGCGGAA
>NZ_DBFOSR010000024.1:0-8457 GCF_048427265.1 Paraeggerthella sp. | reverse complement strand
GCTGACCAGCGTCAAGAAGACCGTTGACGGAACCGAGGAGCAGTACCGGCAGCTCAAAGACGCTGCAATCGAGTTTTCTGAAACGAACGCCGTCAGCGCGTCGCAGATCCTCGACATCCAGGCGCTCGGCGCGCAGCTCGGCTTCGCCATAGACGAGCTCGACGAGTTCGGGCGCGTGGTTTCGGGCCTCGACATCGCCACCAACATGGACGCCGAGACCGCCGCAACCGAGATGGCCCAGTTCGCGAACATCACGAAGATGGGCCACGGAGAGATCAGCAACTACGGAAGCGCCATCGTCGGGCTGGGCAACAGCTTCGCCACCACGGAATCGGACATATCGTCCATGGCCATGCGCATCGCCGCCGCCGGAACCCAAGTGGGCATGTCGCAGGAAGACATACTCGGATTGGCGACCGCGCTCAGCTCCATGGGCGTGGAGGCGGAAGCCGGCGGCACGGCCATCAGCACCGTGATGGCCCAGATCGACAAGGACGTAGCGACCAACTCCGCATCGGTCGAGACGTGGGCGAGCACCGCGGGCATGTCGGCGCAGGAGTTCGCCGACGCTTGGCGAAACGACCCGGTCGACGCGCTCTCCGCGCTCCTCTCGAACATGGAATCGACGACCGCCGAGGGCGGCAACATGTCGGTCATGCTCGAAGAGCTCGGCATCGACAGCGTGCGCCAGACCGACATCATGAAGCGCCTTGCCGGAAACTCGGAGCTCGTCGGCAGAGCCGTCGCGAAATCCAACGAGGAATGGACGAAGAACTCCGCGCTGCAGAGCGAGGTCGACAACCGCAACCAGTCGCTCGCCTCCCGCATGAAGATCGTCGAGAACCGCGCCGTCGCGATGGCGGAGAAGTTCGGCGGCCCGCTCGCCGACGCCATGCTCGACTCGGTCGAAGCGGCGGAGCCTCTGTTCGAGGCGCTGTCCAACGGAGCGAAGGCGTTCGCCGAGATGGACGAGAGCCAGCAGCGCGCGATCATCGGAGCGCTCGCCGCAGCAGCCGCCATGGGACCCTTGGTCTCGGTCGGCGGGAAGGTCGCGGGCACGGTGTCAACGTGCTGGAGCGCGTACGGAAAGCTGAGCGCCGGGCTCGCGAAGTTCTCGTCCAAGTCGAAAGGGGCCGCCGTAGCCGCGAAGACTCTCAACGCGGCCATGACGGGGCTGGGGCGCGGCGTCGCCGCGTTCGCCGTCGTGACGGTCGTCAGCGAGCTGTCGAAGCTGTCTTACTCTCTCACGGACGCGCGCAAGGAAACGCTCGCCTCGGTCGACGCGCTCGGGTCCGTCGGAGACTCCATGACGTCGTTCGGCGACCGCATGGCGGAGGCGTCCTCCATGGTTGCCGACATGGGCGCGGTGCTCACCGCATCGGGATCGACCGTCGGCGGCGTGTCGGCGGCCATCCAGGAGCACGAGGCCGCGATCACATCGATCATCGCAGGGGCCCTCGCAGAGCAGCGAGCGCTGCGCGACGACGAGCTGGCATCGATAGCGGAGCACAACGCGGAGATCGAGCGCCTAGAGGGCGAGAAGGTCCAGGCGTACCTCTCCGGCATGCAGGGGCTGGCCGACGCCGCGGCGGCCGAGGGCGAGATATCCGCCGACCGCGCCGCCCAGCTGCTGGCAACCGCCGAGGACTACCACTCGTCTTCGCTCGCCGACCTCGACAAGTACCACGCTTCTCGGCTCCAATCCCTCAACCAGCAGTACGCCGTCGAAGGATCGCTGACCGAAGCCGAGTACCAGGCGGCGATCCAGGCGGAGAACGCGTACTACAACGAGTCGAAGGCGAACCTGGACAAGTCCGCATCCGACGCGAAGACGGCCGTGGTCGAGCATGCGGGAGCGGTGGCCCAGATGTCCCAGGACACGCTCGCGACCCTCGAGGAGGCGCGCGGCAAGCTCGATGGGCTATGGCGAGACCCGTTCGGCCTGGCGTACTGGAACTCCGACGTCGGGAGCGTCGAGGCCGCCGTGAAGCAGGCGTCGGAAGCGCTGGCCTCCCTGGCGACCGAGGGCAATTCGTCGTTCCTCGCGCTGCAGCTGGCCGCTTCGTCCGCCGGAGGCGAGGTAACGGCGGAGAACGCCGCCATGATCGACACGCTGCTGTCCCAGTTCGCGAACCTGCCTCCTGAGATGGGCGACGCCGGGGACAAGGCGATGCGCGCGCTCGCGAGGGGCCTCGACGCGGATCTCGGGATCGACGTGGCCAATTCCACGGCGGACGAGATCATCGCCGCGTACCGCTCGAAAACAGGCGTCGCCGAAGGGGCCGGGCGCGACACGTCGGCTGCTTACGCGAGCGGCTTCGCGTCCAACACGCAGGCGGCGCTGGACGCGGCCGCTGCGGTTACCGGCGCTTCCGCCGACCAGCTCGCGCAGTTCGCGGCTGCGGCGGGCATCAAAGGAGACGAGGCCGTAGGGGCCTTCGCCGCCGCGATCGCCAACGGCGAGACCATCGCCGAGGCGGCGGCCATCGCGAACTCGTCCGCTGCGACGGCCGGGCTGTCAACGGACGGGGCCTCCCCCGGCGCAGCTGGAGCGGCGGACTACGCGATGGCCATCGGAGGAACGGCATGGCTGTCCCAGCAGCAGGCCGCGCTCGTCGCCCAGAGCGGCGTGACGGGCTTCAGCTCTGTCGACGCCGCCCCGAGCGGCACCGCGTTCGGAGGGCGCTACACGTTCGGCATCGGGCAGACGAACGCCTACTCCCCCGGCCAGTCGCTCGCCGACGAGGCGAGGAGAGGAGCGGAGTCCGTGGACGGGTCGAGCGCCGGCGACTGGTTCGCGCAGGGCTTCGTCGGAGCGATCGGCAACTGGATCCAGAGCGCGTGGGACGTCGGCGCCGCCCTCGTCAACGCCGCCCTCGGCGGAGGCAACGCGGCGCAGCAGACCGGGTCCCCAGCGAAGAAGACGCGCGAGATGATGAAGTGGTACGCGCTCGGGTACATCGAGGAGGAGGCGAACCACGAGGACGCGGCGTACGCAGCGGGGCGCTCCCTCGCGTCGGCGTCGCTCTCCGGCACCGAGGACGCCCTCCGGGGCGCGGTTCCCGCCGTCCTCCCGAACGTCCAGACGCGGTCGCAGGTGACTCCGCTCGTACCGTACGGGGAGAACGGACGCGCCGTCGGAGTCGACCGTCCGATAGCCGTCGAGTGCAAGGTAGAGAACCCGATCACGACCTCGGACATCTACGATGCGGTGTCGGCCGCGATGTCGTCAGGGAAGCTGTCCGTCGCGCTGTACCTGGACGGCAGGGAGCTGTACAACGCAGCCGCCGCCCCGATCGGGGCGAGGCTCGGGGCCATCGAGCGGAGAAAGGGGTACGGGCTGTGAGCATAACGGTCGGAGGCGTGGACATCGAGAGCCGGTTCGGGGTCATGCTGACCGACGAGTCCACCTTCAACCCGCCTCCAGTGAAGAGGTGCATGCTCGAACGTCCCGGAGGGGACGGATCCCTCGACGTGACCGAGGCGTTCGGAGACGTCCTGTACGGGGACCGGGAGGACAGGCTCGTGTTCCTCGTCGACTCCCCTCCGAGCGAGTTCGAGCGCGTGAAAACGGAGTTGGCCCGGTTCCTTCACGGCCGATCCTACGACTACCAGCTGGCGAGCGACCCGGGATACACGTACCGCGGCCGCTTCGTCGTCGACGAATGGTACCAGAAGGCATGCTTTCAAAAGATGATCGTGAACGTTTACGCGAACCCCTACAAGTCCGCCGGCACGAAGATCCACGAGGTCGACGCCCAGGCGGGCGCGCACCTGCGCCTGCTGCCGGGGCGCGGTCGGGTGCGACCCGTGTTCGAGTCGCAGATGCCCTGCCACGTCGTGGCGGACGGCGTGGACGTCGTGCTGCCGCCCGGATCGCACACGGCCGTGGGCCTCACGATCCGCGACGGGGCGTCGGACGTGTACGTCAACACCGGCGGCTCGATCAGAGGAGGCACCACGACGTGGGGCGACCTCAAGGCGAGGGGCCTCACGTGGGGCGACCTCAAGGGCAAGAGGTGGCACGAGGTCATGTACATGGCCGGCGCGCCCGCCCCCAACGAGGCGTACCGGGTCAAGATCGCATACGAGGTATTGGAGCTGTAGCATGGAAACGACGACGAGGCTCGGGCTGAAGCTGCCCGGCGACAACGACCTGGTCGATCCAGCCGACTTCTGCGGCAACGACCAGGAGATCGAGAGATACATAACGACGCTCACCCAGGCGGCGTCCGCTTACGCGCCCTCCGCGCTGAACCTCACCAATCAGTACAAGACGGTCCCGTTCGGCTCGATCGTCAAGACGGGATACGCGTTCAGCCTGTCGGGCGGCGGCATCAGGATCGCCGAAGCGGGCTTCGCCAAGGTGTCGGTGCACATCTACGCGAACAGCCTGCCGGCGGGCGACGCGCTCGAAGTCGACATCAGGAAAAACGGGACGACGTTCTGGCAGTACTCCGCCGAGGACAGCGATTCGACCTACGTGGTGTTCGACCTGGTGTCGCGCCTTATCCCGGTTGCCGCCAACGACGTCATCACCATGGCGGTGCGCAACTGGCAGTACGTGCGCGGGAAGATCGTTCCGGAGTCGACCTACATGACCGTGGACCTGTACAAAAACCTCAACTTCTAAGGAGGCGCGCATGCGCATTCTGTACGGCGGCCGCGTCCTCTACGATCCGGACGCCGGCGTCGAGCTTTTAGACGTTGAGCTCGTGCGCTCGCTTCGCAGCGCATCGGAGCTTTCGTTCAAGATGCCGGCGACCCACGAGTGCGCGGGCGTCATCGAGCTCGAATCGGTCGAGCCGGAGATCGAGGCGTGGGAGGGCGCGCGCTGCCTCATGCGGGGCCGCGCCTACTCCTGCGAGGACGTGGACGACGTGGGCACCGTCGAATACCGATGCGAGGGAGAGCTCGCCTACCTCAACGACACGTCGGTGCGCCCCTACTCCACGGTGGCGGGCGAAGCGCCGCTGCTCGCGCCGAGCGACCCTTACGGGTACTTCGAGTGGCTCGTCGACAACCACAACGCCAAGGTCGAGCCGGCAAAGCAGTTCAGGGTCGGCGTGAACCAGGGGCACCTCCTCGACGACAACGAGCACATCCTGCGCTCGGACTCCGACTACCCCAGCACCGGCCTCGTGGTGCGAGAGAAGCTGCTGGAATCCCTCGGCGGCTTCGTCCGCGCCCGCTACGTGGGCGGCGCGCGCTACGTGGACTACCTGGCCGACACCGACGGCGCCGCGTCCCAGCGCATCGAGTTCGGCGCGAACCTGCTGAAGTTCGCCCGCACGCGCGACGGATCGCCCATTTGCTCCGCGGTGATCCCGCTCGGCTCGAAGCCTGAAGGATCGGAAGACCGCATCACCATCGCGCCCCTGGGAAACGGCGACGCCGACGCGTACGGGCGGTACGAGAAGCGCGGCGACGCGGTGGTGTCGGTCGAACTGGTCTCGAAAGTGGGGTACCGAGAGCGCGCCGTCGTGTGGGACGACGTGACCGACACGGCGCACCTGGTAGACCGCGCTCTGTCCTGGCTGCCGGGGCAGGCCAACGAGATCGAGACGTTGAACGTCAAAGCATACGACCTGTCCCGCATCGATCCGCGCGTCCAGCCGATCGATCTCGGCGACTACGTGCGCGTGACGAGCGCCCCGCACGGATACGACTCCTACATGATCGTGTCGAGGATCGTCCACCGCCCGACCGACTGGCAGGGCGACGAGTACGTGTTCGGCGTCGAGGGCGACGACATCGGCGACATCGTGCGCAAGCACGCCGCCACGCTCAACGCCGGGATCAACGGCGCCTACGAGGCGGCGGACGCCGTCGACAAGATCGCCAAGGACGCGCAGGCGCGAGCCGACGCCGCCCAGGGGAGCGCGGACAAGGCGCAGACCGACGCGGACGCGGCCAAGCTTGCGGCGGATGCGGCCAAGGCCGAGGCCGACAAGGCGTTCGCGGACGCGACCCAAGCCGCAGCCGACGCGATAGCTGCCAAGGACAAGGCCGACCAGGCGACGGCGAAGGCGGAGGCAGCGCAATCTGCCGCGACCGAGGCCAAAGCGTCCGCAGGGACGGCGATGCAGAACGCCGCCGCAGCGATCGCGACGGCCGACGCGGCGACCGCGCAAGCGGCTGGAGCGAAGGCCGACGCCGCGCAGGTGCGAACCGACCTCGCCGGGCAGATCAAGACCGTCACGGACACCATGGCCGCCGACTACACCAAAAAGACCGACCTCACGCTCACCGAGTCGCGGCTCATGTCGGAGATCGAGCGCAGCGCGGAGGGCGTCGCGTCCACGGTGGCGCAGCAGTACGCCAAGAAGACCGACCTCTCGACGGTGCAGGCCGACCTGCAAACCAAGATCACTCAGAACGCCGAGGCGATAACGAGCACGGCGGCGTCGGTGACCGCAGTGGACGCCAAGGCCAACAACGCCCAGAGCGCAGCCGACGCGGCCAAGACCGCCGCCGCGAAGGCGCAAACGGACGCGACGGCCGCAGCGGGCAACGCAGCGGCGGCCCAGACCGCAGCAGACGCGGCGGCGGCGAACCTCGCGACGGCCGAAGCCAACCTCGACGCCGTGTCCATCAGGGTCGGCGCGACGGAGGCTGACGTGGCGGCGGCCGAGCTCGCGGTCGAGAACGCCAAGGCAGCAGCCGACGCAGCAGCCGCGAGCGCGTCGACCGCGAAGACGAGCGCCGCGACCGCGCAGGCGACGGCCGACGCGGCCAAGTCGGCGGCCGAAAAGGCCCAATCGGCAGCAGACGCCCTTGGAGCGAGGGTGGCTTCCGCCGAGACCAAGATCGAGCAGAACGCGGAAGCCATCGTCCTGCGCGCCACCAAGGCCGAGGTGGACGCGGCGAAGGGCCAGGCGATCAGCGCCGCTGCAACCGATGCGAAAACCAAGGCCGACGCCGCCCTTGCTGGCGCGAAGACGTACGCCGACGCTCAGATCAAGGTGCAAGCCGACCGCATAACCGCGAACGTGGCCGTAACAGACGGCCTCGGCGCGCGCATGACCACGGTGGAGCAGACGGCGAGCGGGCTGTCCGTTTCGCTGGAATCCGTCGAGGCGACGGCGAACTCCGCGAGCGCGACGGCGAACGCGGCGCGGACCGAGGCCGCAAACGCGGCGAAGACCGCGACGAACTACATGCAGTACACGAGCGCAGGCCTGGAGGTCGGCAACAAGTCGTCCGGCTCTTGGAGCGGGTTCCGCTCGCGCATGGCCACGGGGGCTTTCGAGGTGATCGACGCTGCCGGCAACGTCGTCGCGAGATACGGGGCGAAGGAGATCGAGCTCGGCATGGGGATGCTCGACGCCGTCATCCGCATGTGCGGCGGCAAGGGGGCGATAGCCTACTACGCGGGCACCGACCAGCTGGCGGTCATGGCCCCAGGCTCGATCGCGCTCGCCGCCTGCCGGACGCTCTCCGACGGGACCGTGCAGCCCTACGACTCCGGCGTCGCGTGCAACAGAAGCGGCGTGCTCCTGAAAGGGGCCGTGGAGGCGTCCGGGTCGTTCAGCATCAACGGCCAGGGCATTGCCGACCACGTTGTGGCCCAGGGCACGAGCGGGATCTGGCGGTGGCGCAAGTGGGCGTCTGGGTTCGCGGAGTGCTGGGGCGCAACGTCGTTCGTCGCATCGACGGCAACCGACAACTGGCACTGGCTCGGCTACGACACCACGGTACGCGGAGGCCACGCGCTGCCGTTCGCGTTCAAGACGATCGTCGACTCGACGGTGACGCTCGTCAACGGAAACTACTGGGCGATCGTCAGAAACGAAAATCAAAACAATCTATCGCAAGCCCCCCAGTTCTGGGTCGTCGCGCCGTCGGCGCATCAGGCGACCGTGACGGTGAGATACGGCATAGCGGGAACGTGGAAGTAGGTGGATAAGATGAGGATCGTCGACGAGAACGGGAACGAGATAGCCAACCCCGACCTGTCGGCCGGGACGCTGTCCCCGACCATAGTCGTCAAGAAGGGAGCCGTCCCGCCCGACAACGTGGAGAAGTTCGCGTGGGCGGACGACGACTACGAGGAGGCCATGCTCTACGCCGTGCCGACGCCGGAGGAGGCCGCCATGGCCGTCGAGCGCGGGCGGGCCGCCGAGGAGGCCGCCGCGCGGGAGCGCGCGAACGAGGAGATGCTGCTGGCGGTGGCCGACATGATAGGGGGCGCGATATGACGGACGCGCAGCTTCGATTGTTGACGGCAGCCGCCAGGATCCGCGTTTCGCGCGGCGAAAGGCTGGAGGACGTCCTCGGAATGTGGCCGGCGATAGACGACCGAGAGCGGGGGCTGATAAGAGCCGCCGTGCTAGACGAGGAGGCGACCGGTGCCGTACGAAACGAGCGTTAGCACGCTTGCGCAGGCGATCGCGCAAGAGGGGGCGGCCTGGGTCATGTGCGCCCTGGTCGTGATCGTCTGCGCGGCGCTGCTGC
>NZ_DBFOSR010000023.1:0-2879 GCF_048427265.1 Paraeggerthella sp. | reverse complement strand
GTCGACATGACCACCGAGCGCGCGGCGGGGTCCGCCGACCGGCTGATCGACAACATCGTGCTGGACTCGCCTTTGGCGCAGATGCCGGTGGTGGGGTACGAAAACCACGCCGGTCGCACGCGCCTTGGCGCTGGCGTTCAGGCTTTCGGGCGCGTGGTTTCTTCGGTGGGCCATGGCAACAACGACGACGACAAGCAGGACGGCGTGCTGTACAAAAACGTGGTGGGAACGTACCTGCACGGCCCCTTGTTGGCGAAGAATCCGCAGGTGGCGGACGCTTTGCTGACCCGGGCGCTCGAACGGCGCGCCGCACGAGCGCAAGTTCCCGCTCCCTCCCTTGCGGCGCTTGACGATACGGCGGAAAAGGCTGCGAACGAATACCTGTGCAAGCGGTTGAACGTGCGCGCTTAACGAATGGCGAGGGCGGCTTCCCTGGGAGCCGCCCTCGCTTCGCTATGGGCTTTTCCTAGTAAAGGTTTGTGCGCGCTTGCGCGGTCGCGCGTTCGTCGGCACAATACGTCCATGGACTCTCAACGAAGCAATCAAAGGCGCCCTTCGCGCGCGCATGAGGAATCACCTCGCTCCCCGTACGAAAACCGCTCTTCGCGGCCCGGCTCTACGCGGACGTCTCGACCTGCGCCCGCGCGCGGTGCGAGCGACGGCGCACGAAGGCGGCCGAGCGTTCAGGCCGCGTCCTCCCCTACGCCTCGTGCTCGATTGTCGCGCAACGAGGCCGATGCCGCGCGCTCTCCGAAGCGGAAGCGGCCCAGCAAGCTGGTGATCGCGCTTGCGGTGGTGGGCGTGCTCGTGCTGGGCGGAGCCGGCGCAGCGTTTGCGTACTACGGCATTTTGTCGGGGAACCTGCACGCCGGGGTGGATGCCAAGCTGCGCGCGGCGCTCGTGGACACGGATTTGGCCAACGAGCCGTTCTACGTGCTGCTCATGGGCACGGACGGGTCGAACGATCGCCAGGCTTCCCAGGAATACGCGGGTGACCAGTTCCGCAGCGACAGCATTATTCTTGCGCGGATCGACCCGATCGACAAAAAGGTCACCATGGTTTCAATTCATCGAGACACCCTGGTTGACATGGGCGAATACGGCAAGAACAAACTGAATGCCGCTCACGCCATCGGTGGCGCGGCGCTCGCGGTGGAAACCGTGTCCAAGTTGGCGGGCGTGCCCATTTCCCATTACGCGGAAATCAACTTCGACGGCTTCAAGGACGTGGTGGATGCTTTGGGCGGCGTCGAGGTGGACGTTCCCATGGAGATCGATGACGAGGATGCCGGCGGTCATTTGGATGCCGGCGTGCAGACGCTCAGCGGCGATCAAGCCCTGATCCTGTGCCGTTCGCGGCATGCGTACGACGAGTTCGGCGACGGCGATTCGTATCGCGCGGCGAACCAGCGATTGGTTCTGGGGGCTATTGCGAAGAAGATCCTCTCGGCTGACGTGGCCACCATGGCAAGCACCGTGCAGGCCCTTTCCCAATACGTGACCACCGATCTTGAAATTACGGACATCGTGGGCATAGCTCAAACCATGCAGGGGCTTGATCCGGCAACGGATATGTATTCCGGCATGGAACCCACCACGTCCAGCTACATCGACGGCGTGTGGTACGAGATCAACAACGTCGAGCAATGGAAGGCCATGATGGCGCGCGTTGACCAGGGTCTTCCGCCTACGGAGGGCGATATCGTCGACGAGGTGTCGGGTACCATCTTGGCCAGCACGGGCAGCGGGCAGCTTGTGAACGAGAGCGGTGATTTGAGCGGCGGCGGCGCTTCGCAGAAGCGTTCGGGAACGGTTGCGGTGCGCAATGGAAACGGCATAACCGGCGCGGGGTCCCAGGCTGCCGAGCGCGTTCAATCGCTGGGCTACAAGGTGGAGTCGGGCAATGCGGACAGCTTCGATTATCCGCAAACGCTTGTCGTATACGAGCAGGGTGGAAAAGCGGATCGCGCCCAAGAGATTGTCGATGCGCTCGGCGTGGGCAAAGCTATGGTTAACGACGGGTCGTACGTTATCAACGCCGACTTCCTGGTGGTTTTGGGAGCCGACTGGAAATAGCTTACATGCCCCAGGTCCAGTCGTTGAGCAGCAGTCCTTTCGCCAAGCCCAGCACAAGGATGTGCAGGGGATAGTACGCATAGAAGAACCACTTCATCGGCAGGCCGCGCTTTCCGTTGTATGAGAGCAGCAGCGGAATGGTGGCCGTGCATCCAGCCAAGGGGTACAGCGCGAAGGATAGCAGAACCAGATTGGAGCTTGCCAGATATCGCGCAAGCGCGGGGATTCCGTCTGCCAATATGGGCAGCAAAAGCGGGTAGACAATGCGCTGGCGTCGATCTTCAAGGATCTTCATCATGAGGACCATGATGGGCCCTAGAATGCCCCAGTCACACAGAGAGCTTGCCGCCATCAGCGCCGCCGCGATCGCCCAAAAACCTGCTCGGTTTTCCAGGCGGTCGTAAAGATACAGCACGGCTAATCCGATGAGCAACGTGAACAGCACGTTGAGGTTTCCTGCAAGAAACAACCCGTAGGGTATTTGAGATATAAGGGCAAACACGAGCAGGCGCCGGGCGTATTTAGGTACGCTTGATGTGCGTCGGTAGCCTTCTACCAGCAGAAATGCCATGATGGGGAAGGCGAGTCCGCCAAGACCGAACAGTAGGCAGAACGCTTCGGCAGGTAGGTAGGGATAGAACATGTAGGACGCGTGGTTGGCTGTCATGCCGACTATGGCTACGATTTTCAAAGCGAAGGACGAGACGCCCCTACGCGTGTCTTCATCGGTTGTATTGAGCGATTCGTTCATAGGATTCCAGTATACTGGGACGGCTGGGGGATTGCGGGATGAAGGGCGAAAT